>CANPYA010000025.1 GCA_947587565.1 uncultured Bacilli bacterium
GAAGAGTAATTGTTTTACTTACAAATTAAAAGATTGGTTTAAAATTTGACCAATCTTTTTGTCTGTTTTTGACTTGTTTTGACAACAATTGTCGAAAGTCTTGCAACATCAAAAAAACTAACTATAATAGATATTCGTTGCCGGTTAGTGGCGCCACTTTTACACAACTTAGTAACTTTCAACTAGGAAGTACTCTTGAGGGTTTTGGTGAAAGGAAGTGTGGAAGCCATGAGAAAAGATTGTATGCTTATTATTGTGATAATCTTACTAGCTTTAATCATATTAAGGTTAGTTTGAAAAATAAAACGCTAACCCAAAAGGTGTAGCGTCTACATTATGAGGCGTTACCTAATCCGGTAACACACTTCATTTATATTATATAACAGTTTTTTAAAATTACCAATAATTTTATTAAAAATTTTATCAAAAAATTTTCAAAAAATGGTCCTTTTACCCAAAAATATGCAGTTTTTGATTTACTTTTCCCGAATTTTATAATATAATTAAATAGAAGTTTTGACTTAGATGAAAAAGTTTCCGATTTTTATCTCAGTTTAAACCGATTAATAGAAAGGAAGTAAAACAATGGCTTTAAGTAAAGAAGCAAAAGCAAAGATTATTAAAGAATTTGCTAAAAATGCTAATGATTGTGGTTCTGCAGAAGTTCAAATTGCTATTTTAACTAATGAAATTAATGAACTTACAAAACATATGCAAGAACACAAACATGATTTTCATTCCAAAAGAGGCTTACTTATGAAAGTTGGTCGTCGGAAAAAATTACTTAACTACTTAAAAGAAAATGATGTAGTAAGTTACAGAGAAATCATTAAAAAATTAAATTTAAGAAAATAAAGGACACAAAGATTTTTAGTGTCTTTTTATTTATAGAGAAAGAGGTTTAGATGAAAAAAGTATTTGAATTAGATTTTTATGGCAGAAAGATTGTAGTTGAACATGGCGAACTAGCTAAACAAGCCCATGGTAGTGTTTTAGTTAGAGTAAATGATACGGTTATATTAAGTACCGCCGTAGTATCGAAGACCGCTAACTTATTATCGGATTTTTTCCCATTAATGGTTCTATATAATGAAAAATTATATTCTGTTGGTAAAATTCCAGGTGGTTTTATTAAAAGAGAAGGAAGACCTACGGACAATGCGACTTTAGCAGCAAGAATGATTGATCGACCTATGCGTCCATTATTCCCTGAGGATTTTCGTAATGAAGTCCAAATTGTCAATACAGTTTTAAGTGTTGACCAAGATAATTCTCCGGAACTTGCGGCTTTATTTGGCTCAAGTTTAGCCACTTGTATTAGTAAAATTCCATTTAATGGACCAGTGGCGGCCGTTAAAGTAGGAAGAGTTGATGGAGAATTTGTTATTAATCCAACGGTTGAAGAAGCCGAAAAGAGTGATATAGATTTAACTGTTGCCGGTACTTATGAAGCCATTAATATGGTGGAAGCAGGAAGCAAAGAAGTATCAGAAGATGATATGCTAGAGGCCTTACTTTTTGGTCATGAAGCCGTTAAAAAATTAGTGGCTTTCCAAAAAGAAATTATTGATGAAATTGGCGAAGAAAAAATGGAATATCCACACTTAGAAATAAGTGATGAATTAAGAAGTGAAGTTACTTCTTTAATTGAAGAAAGATTAGATAAAGCCTTAAGAATTAAAGATAAGACCGAAATGTATGCAACAATTGATGCTTTAAAAGAAGAAGTCGTAGAAAAATATCGGACTGAATTTGAAGATAAATTAAAAGATGAAGAATTAACGGAACTTTTAACGAAAGTTGCATTAATATTTGAAAGTGTTCAATATAATGTCTTTAGAAGAATTGTTGTTAATGAAAAAATCCGAATAGATGGCCGGAAGATGGATGAAATAAGACCACTTAGTGCGGAGATTGATATTTTACCAAGAACGCATGGATCAGCTTTATTTACGAGAGGTCAAACCCAAAGTTTATCTATTACAACTTTAGGAGCCTTAGGAGAAAGTCAAATGTTAGATGGCTTATCTTTAGAAGAAGAAAAAAGATTTATGTTACATTATAATTTCCCACAATTTAGTGTTGGGGAAACTGGTCGGTATGGTTCACCAGGAAGAAGAGAAATTGGTCATGGAGCCTTAGGTGAAAGAGCTTTATTGCAAGTTATTCCATCTGAAGAAGAATTCCCATATACAATTCGTGTTGTATCTGAAATTCTAGAAAGTAATGGTTCATCAAGTCAAGCCAGTATTTGTGCCGGATGTCTTTCTTTAATGGCTGCTGGTGTCCCAATTAAAGCGCCAGTTGCAGGTATTGCAATGGGTCTTATAACTAATGAAGATAAATATACAATATTAACTGATATTCAAGGGATGGAAGACCATCTAGGAGATATGGACTTTAAAGTAGCGGGAACCAGAAAAGGTATTTGTGCTTTACAAATGGATATTAAGATTGATGGCGTTAATAAAGATATTTTAAAAGAAGCTTTAGCTCAAGCTAAAAAAGCGAGAATGCAAATCTTAGATTTATTTGAAACAATTATAAAGGAACCTAGAAAAGAATTAAGTCCTTATGCTCCTAAAATTGAAACATTTAATATTGATCCTGAAAAAATTAAAGATGTCATTGGTCGTGGTGGCGAAATGATTACGAAGATTATTTTAGAAGCTAGCCATGTTAAAACAGTTAATGATAAAGAAGCTGTTAAAGTTGATTTAGAAGATGATGGACGCGTAATTATTTATCATCATGATAAAGATATAATTAAAAGAACCAGAGAAATGATTGAAAATGTTGTAAAAGAAGTTGAAACTGGTAAAATCTATACTGGTAAAGTTGTTAAAGTTGAAGATTTTGGTTGTTTCGTAGAACTTTGGGAAGGTTGTGAAGGATTAGTACACGTTTCGCAACTTTCAGATAAACACGTTAATAAACCAAGTGATGTGGTAAGTGTTGGGGATGAAATAATGGTTAAGTCTTTAGGTTATGATAACCGAGGCAGATTAAACTTATCAAGAAAAGAAGCTTTACCAAAAAGTCCTAAGCCAGAAGAAAAAAATCAAGAAAATGTCAAATAATTTAAAATAATAATAATATAGTTTAGTAAGGAGTGATGATATGTTATTAGTTATTTTAGGAATTATTTTAGTTGTTCTTCTTTGTTCAATCAAACAAATTAATGAATATGAAAGGGGTGTCAAGTTTCGTTTTGGTAAGTTTACAAAAATCTTAACTCCTGGTTGGAAATTAGTTTTACCAGTTATTGAATCTTATCGTAAAGTCGATATAAGAACGAAAGCCGTGGATGTACCAGCGCAAGAAGCCATTACGAAAGATAATGTTTCCGTGCAAATTAATGCCGTTATTTATTACAAAATATTTGATGCATCTAAAGCCGTTTTAGCGGTTGAGAATTTCTATTATGCAGTAGGTCAACTTGCTCAAACAACAATGCGTAATGTTGTTGGTTCTGTTTCATTAGATGAACTTTTAGCGGAAAGAGATAAAATTAGTTCCGAAATTTGTAAAATAATTGATGAAGCGACTGATCCATGGGGAATAAAAGTCGAAAATGTTGAACTTAAAGATGTATCTTTACCAGAAGATATGAAAAGAGTATTAGCTATTGCGGCTGAGGCCGAAAGAGAAAAACTTGCGGTTATTACAAAAGCTAAAGGAGAAGTTGAAGCCTCAAATAACTTAGCGAAAGCGGCTGAAATTATGACTAAGACTCCTGGTGCTTTACATTTAAGAACATTATCTACTTTAAGTGATATCAGTGCTGATAAATCAAATACGGTGGTATTCTGTTTACCAATGGAAATAATTGATGCGATGAAAAGTTTCAGCGAGAAGAAAAAGTAGGCAACTACTTTTTTTTATGCCCAATTTTTGCTACAATAAAATTATGAAAAAAGAGAAGTTAAAAATTATATATGAAGATGCTTATTTAATTGTAGTCGTTAAAAAGAGTGGGTTATTAACGATTAGTACGGAGAAAGAAAAAGAAAATACTTTATATCACGAAGTAAGTAGTTATTTAAAAAAGAAGAATAAAAATAATAAAGTGTTTATTGTGCATCGTTTAGATAAAGATACCGCAGGTTTAATTGTCTTTGCTAAATCTTTAAAGTTAAAAAATACTTTACAAGATAATTGGGATAAAGTCATAAGAAAATATTATGGTATTGTTAATGGGGTAGTAGATAAAAATAAAGACACTTTAACATCTTTCTTAAAAGAAACTAAAACGCATTATGTTTATAGTACAAAAAGTAAGGGCAAGCTCGCTATTTTAGAATATAATACTCTTATTAAAACACCTAAGTATACTTTACTGGATATAACTCTTAAAACGGGTCGTAAACATCAAATAAGAGTCCAATTAAATGATATTAACCATTCTTTAGTCGGTGATAAAACTTATGATAAATGTCATAACAAAGGTATTAAACAATTATATTTATTTGCTTACTTTCTAGAATTTATGCATCCCATTACCAATAAAACGATAACTTTAAAATGTCCATATCCGGAATATTTTAAAACTTTAATTAATTATGAAGCATAAAAAAATTAGTCCTATTTAGAACTAATTTTTGTTTGTCTTGATTTACCGGTTCTTTCCCAACCTTCAAGATAAGTTTCAGTACTCCATTTATAACGATATTTGGTAACTTCTTTCGTTTCTTTTTCAGCATTAACTTTAACAGTTTCCCCTTTAGTACATACAGCACTAGCACCTTCACCATACATGGTATAGCCACTCTTACAGAAGTATTCTGTTTTAATAGTATAATCTTTATAATCAGTACCTTTAGATATACACATATCACCATTCTTACTATATCCACTTGGACAAGTAGTCTTAGTATCTTTAACTATTTTACTATTATCAGTTATAACACACTTAGTACCATTTAAGACACCATTTGTACAACTATATTTATCAGTTACTGTTGGATTTTTAGTCTCATTAGTATTATAAACACATTTAGTTTTATCACTGCTTAATGTACCTTTACTACAAGAAATAGTTGGTTCCTTTGTATCTGTAGTATTATAAACACAAGTATTACCACTTAATGTACCTTTACTACAAGATACAGTAGCATTTATAGTAGTTATACAACTATTACCACTAGGAGTACCAGAAGTACAACCATATACAGCATTTCTACTAGCATCTACACTATAAGAATAAGCATCACATTTATATGTCCAAATAGTTTGAGAACAAATACCATTTTTACAACCCGCAGTTGATTTACCAGATAATTTACAACCATTATATGATGAACCATGAGATTCATAGAAAGTATAATATCTTTCACCAACATATATATTACATTTAGTACCACTTAAAGAGCCACTAGAACAATAATAATTATAACCAGTTACAACTTTATCTTCACTTTTAGTACAAGTTGAATTAGCACCATTCATATTTAAAGTATAACCATTAGGACAACCATAAGATGGTTCAATAGATTCAGTGTTATTTTTAGTACATTTAGTATTTGCACCACTACCAGTTTTAGTATAACCACTAGGACAACTATAGGTAGGAGTTATATTATTAGAAGTAGTTTTAACACATTTAGTATTTGCGCCACTACCAGTTTTAGTATAACCACTAGGACAAGAATAATTAGTTGTCTTATTAGCATTTACTTCTTTAGTACAAACAGTATTTTCTCCATCACCAGTTTTAGTATAACCTGCTTCACAACTATAAGTAGTAGTAACTGTTGGTTTTATTTCTTTATTATCTGGTTTTACACATTTAGTAGATGATCCTAAACCAACTTTTTCATAACCAGCTGGACAAGTATAAGTAGTCTTCTTAATTGCATTAGTAGTAGTTTTATTATCTTTTACACAAAGATTACCATTTTGAGTATAACCCGCTGGACATCTATAAACAGTTTCTGTAGTTTTATAAGCTTGTTTAAATTGATATTCATAAGCAAGTTCATCATCGGGTTCATTAGGAGCTACAACAACATCACATTTGCCACTGACACATAACTGATTACATCCTAATTCTTCCGTAGTTTTAGCCACTTCTTTACCACAAACTAGCATAACAGTCATATCATACTTACCATTATTATTAGTAACTGTAACATAACTACCTTCTAAATCACATGTTTCGCCATCTTGATAAATAAATGGTAAAATAATTCCTTTATCAGTTAATTCTTTTAAAGTATATTTTATTGAATTACCATTAGTAGGTAGAGTAACTTTAGTTAATAAATAATCTTTAACTGTATCATGGAAATAAGAATAACCAGTAATAAATTCATTAGTATAAGCATCTTTATTAGTTATTGTACTATTATTACTATCATCAAAATTAACACTTTGTTTTTTATTTTCAGTATTTCTTGTAAATAACCAAATTATTAAAAAGATAATTAAAATAACTAAGAAGATTAATAAACCTTTTTTAATAATATTAGACCAATTAATTTTTCTTTTAACTTCTTCTGTATACATATTTATTACCTTCCTTCAGTACAAGAATTAACATATTCATTAAGTTCTGGTAATTGTAAAGCACTTTCCATTAATGCATTTAATTCTTCAGCTTCTCTAAATCTTTCATCTTCATAGGCATATGGGAAGGCAATTTCATAAGTAGCATAAATAATACCATTTTTAACAAATAACCAATCATAATGGGTATTAATTATTGCATTATTATTAAATTCTTCATCATCTGTTAAATGTTCTGGATTATTATGTTGAGCATTAAAGATATTTTCGGCAAATATTCTAATACATTGATGAAGTTTATTAAATCCTTCTTCATTAGTAGGATCTTGCATTACTTTAAGTAATAATTCGGAATATTGTTTATTAAAATTATAAATATCACTATTTTCTCTAGCTAAATAAGGTAAAACATTGATTGCTTTTAAATCTTCTTCTGTAACTGTACCAAATAAATAATTAGTTACAATTTGATTAACTGTTCCATAAATTAAATCAGCAACATCTACTTCTTTATCTTTATTATCGATTGCTCTTAAAATATCCGCAATTTGATTAATGTCTAAATCTTTAAAGAAATAATTAGCTTTTAAAATATGCGCATTATTTACACAGAAGACAACGTCTTCCGGAGTCATATTTAATGTTAAACGAGCATTTTCATAATCTTGTAAATAAACATATTTGAAATCATTAGTATAAATATAGTTTTCAACAGGTGCAATATAAGGAAGATCTAATAAATCATTAATTGCTTCAGCAGAGAAATTCTTAGCTATTTGCATCGCACTATATTCACTGTAACCAACTTTAACTAATTTTCGCATTGCATCTAAATTAACACTAGTAGTATCACTTTCTAAGTTTTCTTCTTCAAGTGTTATATTAGCAATTGTATCAGTTGGAACTGGATCAGTTTCTTGCTTTTCTTCAGATTTACCACAACCAGTTAAGAACATAGTGGCGAGTAACGTACTGGCAATTCCACGTTTAATTTTATTATATTCACTCATTTCATATACCCCCATTTCGTGAATTTGTCATCTATAATACCATTTATAAGCTAGTTTGTCAAATTAAATACCACGAAAAAAGAGAAAGCAAAATGGAAAAACAGTAAATTTAATAATTTGTATAGTATGAAATATTCTAAATTTACAAGAAAAGATATGCTTTCTCCGTATTTATAATACCATTTTTAGAAAATATTTGTAAATATAAAATCTAAATTATTAAAAATTTTAGTAATTAAAAGGTGTAGCAATACATCTTTTTTTATGATAGAATTATGGAAGAGAGATTGGTGGAAAAAGTATGAAAAAATTAAAAGAATATGTAATTAATTTTATTAATGGTTTTTGTATGTCTTTAGCGGATAGTGTACCGGGTGTATCTGGTGGGACGGTAGCTTTTATTTTAGGATTTTATGATAAGTTTATTACTTCTTTAGACGATTTATTTAGAGGTAGTATGAATAAAAAGAAAGAAGCCTTAAAATATTTATTTAAAATTGGTATTGGTTGGGTAGTAGGTTTACTTTCAGCAGTATTATTCTTATCAAGTATTTTTGATAAACATATCTATGCCATGAGTTCTTTATTTTTAGGTTTTATTATCTTTGCTATTCCCATTGTTATTAAAGAAGAAAAAGATAATTTAAAAGGGCATTATACTAATTTAATTTATTTAGTTTTAGGAGCTCTTTTAGTAATATTAATTACTTATTTAAATAGAAGTGGGGTAAGTAGTTTTAATTTTAATCTAGATAGTTTTAATATTGGCACAATTGTTTATGTCTTTTTAGCCGCTACTATTGCGATATCTGCGATGATTTTACCAGGAGTTTCAGGTTCCACGATGTTACTTATTTTTGGCCTATATTTTCCAATTATTAATAAGATAAAAGATTTCTTACATTTAGATTTTAGTACGATACCTATTTTAGTAGTCTTTGGTTTAGGAATGATTTTTGGAATTTTATATTTTACAAAATTATTAAGAAAATGTTTAGAAAAAAGAAGAAGTGCCACCATATATGCAGTGCTTGGCATGATGCTTGCATCTTTATATTCCATTGTTATGGGACCAACTACTTTAGATAATCCCCTTCCATATTTAACTTTTAAAGAATTCAGTATTTTCTATTTTATCTTAGGTGGTTTAATAATCTTTGCTTTAGAAGGACTTAAAAACTTTTTAACGAAAGATAATGTTACAAAAGAGTAATGTTGTCTTTTTTAAATTCTTTGATTATGGCTTCAGTTATAGCACTTTCCACAATTCTTTGCTTTTTGGGGTGAATTAAAAAACGCATACTTAATTCTAATTTATCATTAACTATTTTAGTATAAATAATAGGTGTTAGTTTATTATAATAAATCCGATAATTAGAACTAGATTTATTTATTTCTTTTTGGGCTTTTTTGGGAGTTTCTTTAATTATTTCATTGTTATTTAAAATATTGTTTAAGATATCCATTATTTTTGTTACATCTGCATTTAATGAAACATAAATATTTACTTCATCCCAAATATATTTAAAAGCGGTATTATAATTTTTAATTTTATCGGAAAAAATAACGGTATTTGGGATATGAATAATTTTGCCACTACTTTGGGTAGTGCTTTCTAAAACTTCTAATATTTCAAAACTTAAAAAATTTAAATTAACAACATCTCCGATTAAATCCCCAATTTGAATGCGATCTTCCACTTTAATAGGTTTAGCAATTTTAATATATAAACCACAGAAATAATTATAAATAATATCTCTTAAAGCTAAAGTTAAGGCGGCGGATATAAAACTAATAAGCGTAATAAAATGTTCTAATTTTTGATACCAAATAATTAAAAATATAAAGATATAGATAATGATAAATAAAGTTTTTTGCCATTTATTAATAAAATATTTTTCTTTTTCATCATTTATTTTTTGATTAAATTTAGAAAGAATATACCACATAATTTTTAAGATAAAGAAAAATAGGAGAGAATAAAAAGTATTTTTAAGATAGATATTAGTTTTTAAAAAGTTTATAATTATAGCCATATTTAATTATATGCGAATGTTTGGTATAATATTTAAAGAAAAAGGTGATATTATGCAAGAATTAGTTAAATTAGGCGAAAAGACTTATGTTTTACTTGAACACACGAATGTGGGATTTTATTTAGTAAATGATAATGAAGTAGTAGTAATTGATACAGGAAGTTCTAAAGATAGTGCCAAATTAATTGATAAAATTTTAGTTGAGAATAATTGGCATTTAAAATGTATTATTAATACCCATAGTCATGCCGATCATATGGGTGGTAATGCTTATTTAGAAAATAAATATAATGTTAAAGCTTATTCATCAAGTATGGAAAGTTTTATTTGTAATAATCCTATTTTAGAACCATCTTTACTTTATAGCGCTGCTCCCGTTAAAGAGTTAAAAAATCATTTATTAATGGCGAAACCTAGTCATTCACTGGATATTAATGAGTTAGATATTCCAGGAATTGAAGTTCTTGATTTAAAAGGACACGCTATAGGTCAAATAGGTATTCTTACTAGTGATGACGTACTTTTTACAGGGGATGCATATACTAGTACAAAAATACTCGAAAAATACGCTATTCAATATAATTATGATATAGAAGAATACATAAATACTTTAGATTATCTACTTACAACTGATTATAAATATTATGTGCCATCTCATGGAGAAGTAGAAGAAAATTGTAAAAATACAGTAATGATTAATAAAGAGAATGCTTTAAAAATAGAAGATTATCTTTTAAAAATTCTCCAAGAAGAAAAAAGTTTTGCTAATCTTTTAAGTCAAGTATTTAATGATTATCATATTACTAATAATTTAATGCAATATCATTTAATCGGTTCAACTATTAAGGCGTTTTTAGCGAAACTAAATAATGCTGGCAAAGTAGAAATAACAGTAAGAAATGGTGAAATGTATATTAAAGCTATTTAAAGCAAGGAATATTACCAAGTTTGTTTTTAGTAATCCTTTTAATTTCTTTAATGAATGGGGAAGAATTACTTTTTTCATAGAGTAAAAAGGTACTTTCTTTGCATCTTGTAATAGCGACATAAAATAGTCTTCTTTCTTCGGCATAGGGAATTTCATTATCGGGATATAATTTATTAATTAAAGAATTGTTTTCAATTTTATTCGGAAATCCTAAAGTTTCATTATTACAATTTAAAACAATAACGTATTCAGCTTCAAGCCCTTTAGAACGATGCACTGTAAAATATTTTATTTCTTTATTTTGATAGTGAATAATACTACCATCAAAATTAAAAGTATTATCTAAATAAGGGTAGATATCTTTATTATTACGACCTAAAACCATAATATCATTAGAAATATTGATAAGATGATTAATTACTTTTTTAAAAGTGGTTATTTTATTTTGGTATGGACAAAATATTAAAGGTGTAGCATTAGTTTTAAAAGCGGCCAGATTTTTAGTTATTTGATAAGGATTTTTTAATATAAATGTTGATGCTAAACTAATAAGTTCGGTACTATTCCGATAAGTATTAACTAGTTTAATTGTTTTAACATTATTAAAAAATTTGGGAAAATTAATAAATAAACTAATATTACAACCACTAAAACGATAGATAGATTGCCAATCATCCCCTACCACAATAATTAAAGCATTAGTATATTTAATAATTTCTTTGATTAAATTAAGCCTTATTAAAGAAGTATCTTGAAATTCATCAATAATTATATATTTAAAATGTAGGTTAGCATCTTTAACCCTTTTAGTGGCTGTTAATATTAAGTCATCAAAATCACAAGTTTGCGTACTATGTTTTTCGTTTAAGTACTTTAAATAGATTTCAAATATAATTGTTAGAATTTGTTTTTCTAATTTTTTAAATTGGGGCAAGGCTATATTTTCTTTTTTGGAATCATTAGTTTGCCAAAGATTAATAAAAGTTTCAATGAATTTGGCAAAACTTAAAAATTCATTACTTTCTAAAAAACGACTATATTTATAAGGATAGTTAAGATATTTTAAAATTATCTTTTGCTTTATTTTGGGCATTATTCGTAGTTCTTCTAAAATTAAATAATTTAAGGTATTCGGGTTACAAATTGTATAAGTATAATTACTTTTATCTAAAATCATCATCGCAAGTTTATGAAAAGTATAAATATTGATATTACTCGTTATTTTCTTTTTTAAATCATTAACGGATGCATTAGTAAAAGAGATAACTAATATTTCATCCGGAGTTACTATTTTATTTTCCAGTAAATAATTGATTTTTCCAACAATCGTTAAAGTTTTACCAGAACCAGCACCTGCAATAACAATAGTATTTTCTTCATTATTTAATAGTTCCATTTGAAAGTCATCAAGGAAAAATTCGCCCACTTGATAGTTTTTAATCATACAAAAACCTTTCTAGCGAGAGATAATATCTTTATCCCATCTTAACACAATTTGACATTTTAGAGCAAGTTATTTAGGAGAATATGCATTATTTATTGTATAATTAAATTGTGATAGTTATGGAGAAGTTAAAAAGAGTAGTAGGCGTTGCCTTTATTGAAGATGGAAAATTATTAATTGTAAGATCCGTAAGAAGTAGTAAAACGGACTCTTGGACTTTAGTTGGTGGGGGAATTGAAACGGGTGAAACTGAGATAACCGCCGCTTTAAGAGAAGTTAATGAAGAAGTTGGGCAAGGATTTGAATTTTGTGAAGAAGATTTACTACCGATTATGTGTTTTAAAGAACTCGCGGCGAGTGATACCGATGTTATTATTGAAATGAATTTATTTTTAACTCTTAAACCTATTCATGTTAGTTTAATTCCGAATGATGAAATATTAGAATACCATTGGTATAAAATTGGGGAAACCGAATATAATTTATCGTCATCTATAAGAGAACATTTTTTGCCATATGCTATTCAAAAAGGGTTAATTTATTAAGTAAATTTGACAAAAAATTGCAAAAATTTATGAAAAAATACCAAAAACTTATTGCATATTTAAATTTTGTATAGTATAATCTAAATTGTCTTGGAGAAACAAGACAAATTTATGGTGAT
>CANPYA010000026.1 GCA_947587565.1 uncultured Bacilli bacterium
TTTGAAGATTTTGACCCTTTTAAAGGGTAGCAAGTAAAAGATGCGACTGGCGGTCGAAAAAGGCCACTTTAGTGGAGACCAATAGTAAAGCCTTTTAGGCGAAAATGAAAAACCACCAGCTATGCTGGTGGATATTTATTTTTCTTTAAAATTTCATCATCTTTTTCTAGTTATTTTAATGAAGATACGATATAATGATTTTATGAGCGTAATAGAAGGAAAAATCAAAAGTACAATTTTTTATAATGAAGCAAATAGTTATCTAGTTGCGCTTTTTTGCGTTTCTAAAGTTGATGAAAATGATGATGATTTAAAAGAATATTTAAAGAAAACCATTACAATTACGGGTAATTTCTTTGATTTAAAAGTTGAAGTACCTATTCGTTTAGATGGTGAATTTGTCTTTCATGAAAAATTTGGTCGCCAATTTAAAGTCAATAGTTATGAAATAATTGCTCCCGAAGATAATGCCGATATCCTAGATTTTTTAAGTAGTTCATTTGTCAAAGGTTGTGGGAAGAAAACAGCGGAAAAGATAGTAGAAGTATATGGTAAAGATGCTTTAAATATTATTAAAGAAGATAAATATGCTTTAGATAAAATTGATGGAATGACGGAGTTAAAAAGAGAAAAAATATATAATTCCATAATGAATTATTCTAAAAGTTCTGATATTATTTTAAAATTAAAAAATTTAGGTTTTTCTATTGAAGAAGCCGGAAAGATTTATGGCAAATATAAAGCTGATATTGCGGATATTTTAGATAATAATATTTATCTTTTAAATGAAGTCGTCGATTTTAAAAGACTTGATGGTATATTTTTAAATAATTATGAAGACCGATATGATAAAAGAAGAGTAAAAGCCTGCATTTTAGAAAGTATGAAAGCCTTATCTTTAAGTAATGGGGATATTTATTATATGGCTTCGGATGTTTATAGTGCCCTTGCCAAATTATTTTCCTTAGAAATAGATTATGAAACTTATCTAGATTACTTAAATGAACTCGAAGAAGAGTTATTTATTGTAAGTGATGGGGAAAGATATTATTTACAAGAAAATTATCAAAATGAAATAGATATTGCGGAGTTACTTAATAAAATTGAAAATAAAAAGATAACAAAATATGATTATGAAAAAGAAATTGAAAAGTTAGAAAAGAATTTACATATTACTTATAATGATGATCAAAAGAAAGCGATTACAACGTCTTTAAATAGTAATATTACGATTATTTCGGGAGGCCCCGGTACTGGTAAAACAACAATTATTAATGCGATAGTTAAATTATATATGCAAAAAAATAGATTAAATAATATTGGAGTCTTAGAAGAAATTGCCCTTTTAGCACCCACGGGAAGGGCTAGTAAAAAATTAAGTACTTCCACAGGACTACCGGCCATGACAATTCACCGCTACTTAAAGTGGAATAAAGATCATAATGATTTTATGATTAATGAATATAATAAAAATTTTCAAAAATTAATTATTGTGGATGAAGTAAGTATGATTGATAATGCTTTATTTTGTGCCCTTTTAAAAGGCATTCATAGTTATGTTAAATTAGTTTTAGTGGGTGATGCCTTTCAACTACCTTCTGTTAATGCTGGTTTAGTTTTAAATGATTTAATTAATAGTGATTTATTTAATTATGTACCTTTAAATTATATTTATCGGCAAAGCGAGAACTCTTATATTCCGTATTTAGCAAGAGAAATTAAAAATAAAGATTTATCCGAAGAATTTACAAATAAAAGAGATGATTATAACTTTTTGATGGTCCAAAATAAAGATATACGTGAGTCCATCAAGAAAATTATTGAAGCGGGGATTAATAAAGGATATGATGAAAATAATTTACAAATTCTAGCGCCTATCTATCGGGGTGAAAATGGGATTGATAGTTTGAATTCGATGCTTTCTGAGATATTTAATCCGGATACGGGCATGCGAAAGATTACTTATGGGGAGGTAACTTATAAAGAAGGCGATAAAGTTTTGCAACTCGTAAATGATGCCGACAATAATGTCTTTAATGGCGACATTGGTTTTATTAAAAGTATTGCCACGATAAATAATCCATATAAAAAAGAAGTAATGACCATTGATTTTGATGGTAATATTGTTATGTATGAGAAAAAGAATTTAAAAAATATTCGGCATGCCTATGCGATATCGATTCATAAAAGTCAAGGTAGTGAATTTGATCATGTAATTATGCCGATTACTTGGCAATATGGAAGTATGCTTTATAATAAAATTTTATATACCGGAGTCAGTCGAGCCAAAAAAAGTCTCATTTTAATTGGGGATGCTTCCGTCTTCTATAAAGGGGTAATGAATGACTATGGAACACTCAGGAAGACTACCTTAGAAGAAAGATTAAAAGCCGTATTTATACATAATTAAATATTTTTTAGCCATACTACTACTAGAGGTGAACGATATTTTGAAAAAGATGGAAGTTGTAACAGGTATGGTAATGGCTGGTTTAATTGGCCTAGGAGCATATACTCTAATTAATAAAGGTACAAAGAATAAAGCTGATAAATTAATTAATACTATGCTTGATAAAGCCAATACAATGACAAATAATATGAGTAAGTAAGCACTAAAATGGTGCTTTTTTCTTTACAAATAAGTAATTTTTAGTTAAAATATGGTTTTGAAAAAAAGGGAGTGCTGTTATGTATTTGGAAGATAAGGTATATGATTTAATTATTAGGGGTTATGAATTAACTAAAAAAAACTTAAATGCCAGTGGTTTAACTGATGCCGAAATTACAACTTTAAGATATGCTTACATAATTAGTTATGTTGGTGATAATCGTTATAAATTAAAAGATTATCGTAAATTATATATTTATGGTAAAAAATTACTTAGTCAAAAAAGGGTAGAGGAAGCCGAAATTTGTTTTAAAAAATGCTATGAGCATGATAATAATTTAGAAGATGTCGCCTTACGTTTATTTTTATTATATTGTAATGAAGAAAATTATCCAGAAGCAGTAAAATATTTTAAAGGTGTCTTTAATAATCCAAAATATCCACAAAATATTAAATTAATTTATTTATATATATTAAGTGTTATTACTGAATTACCTAAGGAATATAAAAATTATGCTAAAGATATTTGTCTTGAAGATTTTGAATTTACTAATGCAATAGATCAAGAAATGTATGGTTTAATTTTAAATCAAAGTTTTGTGCATGCTTATAAAAAATTAAATGAAAAATTCATAAGTTCTTATATGTCAATAACTGATATAGTATTAAAAAAACTTATTTTAATAGCTATTCAAACGATTCGAAAAGAAAAAGAAGAAATATCTAATTTAACTATGTTAGAAGAATATGAAAAGTTAGATGAATATTTTAAAAATTTAGATAATAAACATCAGTTAAATGCTTATTATAAATATTCTTATAAATTAATTAAAGATATTTTAAGGATTATTAATGAAGGAGTAATTCCAGAAAATACTAATTTAAGAAGTCATGATGTTTATGAAGCTATTCTTAATAATGATTATGCAAGAGCCCTATATTTACAAACTAATAAAGTAAATAAAAATGAGCGAGTTTTAACTGACCATAATTTTTTATATTTATTATTAGAAAACATTAATAATATGATTAATAATTTAGATAATAGTTTAGATGATGTAGAGAGTGCTTCTTTAGAAGAAAAATTAGCAGAATTAGCTAATATTGCGGAAACTGGTTTAATTTTTTTACCTAATTTAGAACATAATCAAGCTAGAGAAATAAAATATAATTTAAAAAGTTATCCTAATATAAAAATATTTAGTTTAGAATCTTTAAAAGAAGAACAAGTAGTTATTTTATATGAGCATGTTTATAAAAAAGATGATTATATTAATTTTAAGGAATTATTTGGATCGGCCGAAGGAGCATTTAGAACTTGTAAATATGAAGAGGCATTAAAAATATATCGACAAATTTTAGCATTGAGTGGGAAAAAGATTCGCTATAAATCTAATTTATTTTATAAAATAGGTTATCTCTATAGTGTAATCCCAGAACCAAATTATAATTTAGCTTTAGATTATTTAAATGTTGCCGAAAAAATTAGTGAAATTCACGAAGATTATTTATATGATTATCGACCTATTATTTATAATGTTATGGGAAAATTAGCTAAACAAAATAAACTTACGAGAAAGAAACCAGAATAATTTGCTGTGTTTTTTTCTTTTTTTGTAGTATAATTATAATGAAGGTGAAAGTATGAAAAATTTATTTACAAAAGACATTAATAAACAAGAATTAAATGAAGTAATTTCTTTAAGTAAAAGAATCTTAAAATTATTATATGTTGTCTTTATTGCTTGTTTAGTTTTAGCCATTATTATAGCAGTCCAAAAATTAAATATTTTAAATATTGTTTTAGATTTTTTAGGAGTTATTAGTCCTTTCTTTATTGGTTTTGTTCTCGCTTGGCTTTTAAGGCCTTTAGTTCTTAAGTTAAATAAAAAAGTGAAAAATAATACTTGGAGTGCCTTTATCGTTTTTGCGGGATTTGTTCTAATCTTTGGCATTATTCTTTATATCTTTATTCCAACAGTTTATAATGAAGTTAATGAACTAGTGGGTTTACTTCCTGGTTTTATTGAAAAGATTACGACTAGTATTACCGATATATTTAATAATTTCTCCGAAAATGGGATTAATTTAAGTGATTTTCAAAATAAATTATTAGAAAGTATTACGACCGGTGGAGCGGAACTTGCTAAAGATTTGCCAAATAATATTATTAATGTAATTATTTCTTTATTTAGTGGAATTGGTACCTTTGGCATGGGATTAATTATTGGTCTTTACTTATTAATTGATTATGATAATATTGCGGCTCATTTTAAAAAGTTAATGCCTAAAAAAATCCAAAGTGATATGCATGAACTTGCTACTAAAATGAGTATTGCAACCAGAAGATGTGTTAATGGTACTTTTGTCGTTGCCTTAATGGTTCTTGTTTGTGATTCCGTTGGTTTTGCTTTAGTTGGTTTAAATGCTCCAGTGTTATTTGGTTTACTTTGTGGTATTACTGATTTAATTCCATTTATTGGACCATACATTGGTGGGGCAGTGGCAGTTATAGTGGGTTTAACCCAAAGTCCTTTAATCGGTATTGGTACTTTAATTATTTGCGTTTTAGTCCAAATTATTGAAAATTATATTTTACAACCAGTTGTTATGAGTAGAGCTAGTAGTATTCATCCCGTTATTATTATTATTGCCCTTTTAGTATTTGGTCATTTCTTTGGTATTATCGGCATGATTTTAGCGACACCAACTTTGACAATCTTACGAGTTTTACTAGAATTTGCCCAAGAAAAATGGTTTGATAATCGAAAAGTATTTTAAAAAGTTATAATTTGTGATATATTTATAGAGTAATCGTTGAAAAAAGATGTATTTAAAATGTTTTTAAAGAGAGTTAGTGGTTGGTGCAAACTAATAAAAGATTTTAAATATGGCTACTTTTGGAGATTAATCGGTGAGAATCGTTAAAAGTTATAAGTAAAATAAAGGATGGTACCGTCAAAATGACTCCTTGGTGGTTCACCCTTTTTATTTTAAAAAAAGGAAAGGTGAGAAAATGAAAATATTTTTAGTCGCAGGAAAAGCAGGTAGTGGTAAAGGAGAAGTAGCAAAACTTATTAAAGAATACTATATTTATAAATTAGAAAATTGTGTTATTACCGAATATAGTAAATATTTAAAGAATTTTGCGCAAGAATTAAGTGATTGGGATGGTAATGAAAATACAAAGCCTAGAAAGTATTTACAAGAATTAGGAGATAAAATTAGAGCAGTTGATAGTAAATTCTTTGTCAAAAATATGCTAAATGACATTAGAGTATATGAAACACTTACAGATGTTTTAGTTATTGGAGGAGTAAGATTCCCAGAAGAAATTGAAGATATTAAGATTAATTATGATAAGGATGTTTACGCTATTTATGTCGAAAACCAATTTAGTCAAAGTAAATTAACTATTGAAGAACAATCCCATCCAACAGAAACGGCTTTAGAAGGTTATAATGAATTTGATTATATTTTAGCAAACGATACTAAAGAATCATTAAAAGATAAAGTATTTAAATTTTTAGAAGGATTAGAATAATGCAAATTAGTAGTGAAGAATTAAGAAGTAAATATTTAAAATTCTTTGAAAGTAAGAAGCATCATATTATATCTTCGGCATCTATTGTTCCCGAGAATGACCCAACAGTTTTATTTACGACTGCCGGAATGCATCCCTTAGTGCCTTATCTTCTTGGTGAAGCGCATCCTTATGGGAAAAGACTCACAGACGTGCAAAAATGTATTCGAACTAGTGATATTGATTCCGTTGGCGATGCTTCCCACTTAACTTTCTTTGAAATGTTAGGTAATTGGTCTTTAGGAGATTATTTTAAAAAAGAAGCGATAAGTTATAGTTATGAATTTTTAACTAGTAAAGAATATTTAGGTATTCCGAAAGATAAGTTATATTTTACGGTTTTTGCCGGGGATGATGAAGCACCCAAAGATAATGAGTCTTATGAAATTTGGAAAAGCTTAGGAGTTAGTGAAGATCATATCTTTTTCTTACCGAAAGAAAATAATTTTTGGATTTTAGGTAGTGGTATTGGCCCATGTGGACCAGATACGGAAATGTTTTATGATACCGGTAAAGAGAAGTGTTCAGAAGAATGTAATCCGGCATGTGACTGTGGCAAATATTTAGAAATATGGAATGATGTCTTTATGGAATATTATCGGCATGAAGATGGCACTTTAGAAAAATTAAAACAACAAAATGTCGATACCGGAATGGGTTTAGAGCGGACAATTACCGTTTTAAATAATTTGGAAAGTGTTTATGATTCTGAGATTTTTGCGGAAATTAAACAAAAATTAGAAGAATTATCGAATTTAAAATATCAAGATAATTTAACAAGTTTCAGGATTATTATGGATCATTTAAGAACAGCCACCTTTATTCTGGCTGATGATCATGGTATTACTCCAAGTAATATTGGCGCCGGTTATGTCTTAAGAAGACTTTTAAGAAGAGCTATAAGACATTTAAAGAAGATTAATATTAATGATTATGTTTTAAATGATTTAGCCAATATCTATATTGAAAAATATCATAGTGTTTATGAAGAATTAGAAAGAAATAAAGAAGTTGTCTTTAGAGAATTAGAAAAAGAATATCATAAATTTAATAATACTTTAAAAGATGGCGAAAGATTATTTTATAAGACGATTAAACATTTAGAAGGCAATACTTTAAGTGGTAAAGATGCTTTTAAATTATTTGATACGTTTGGTTTTCCGATTGAAATGACCGAAGAACTTGCTCATGAAAATAATTTAGAAGTTGATATTAAAGGATTTAACGAAGCATTCAAAGAACATCAAGAAAAATCAAGAACTATTGATGCCGGTTCATTTAAAGGAGGACTCGCTGATAGTTCGGAAGAATCCACGAAATATCATACCCTTGCCCATTTACTACTTGCGACTTTACAAGAAATATATGGCTCAGATATTATTCAAAAGGGTTGTAATATTACAAGTGAAAGAATTCGTTTTGATTTTAATTTGGATCATAAATTATCGGATGATGAAAAAGCCAAAATTGAAACTAGAGTTAATGAAATGATTAAGACAAATACCCCAGTAACTTTCGAAGAAATTCCTTACGAACAAGCCAAAGCTGAAGGTGCGCATGGAACATTTGAAAATAAATATGGGGAAATTGTTAAAGTTTATACCATTGGCAATTTATCTAAAGAAATTTGTGGGGGACCTCATGTTCAAAATACGGGTGTTTTAGGCCATTTCAAAATAATTAAAGAAGAATCATCAAGTGCTGGAGTTAGAAGAATTAAAGGTATTTTAGAATAGAATCTTAGGATTCTTTTTCTTTTTGTTAAAACTTATAAAATTATAATTGCGAATTTCAAGATAATCGTTTATAATTAATAATAGGGAAGTGAGTAAAAAGTGAAGAAGAATGGCTTTGTATTTGTGGAATCAATAGTAGCTGTTGTTATTTTGGCTAGTTCCTTACTACTTTTATATTCATCTTTTACAACTATTTTGCAAGCAGAAAAAACTCGGGTTTACTATGATGATGCTAGTTATATTTATCGTACTTGGTATTTGAAAGAATTATTTAATAATTTGAATTTTACCGCGGTTATTAGAGATTTAACAGCGAATGAAAATAAAGATTTCGTAACGGTGGGGACGGAATATCAAGGTTTATTTGAAGGTCATGAACAAGACCGGTCATTAGTTAATAAATTACTTAGTGATTATGAAGTTAATCAAATAATTGTTTTGAAAGAAAATAAAGTTGATGATTTAAAAAAATGTACGCAAGAATGTGCGAATAATCGTAGTTGTACTAATTATGAAAATTGTAATAATTTATATATGAATGCTAGTGAATCAATGATTAGTTATTTAAAAACTGTTAATATTGATTTATCTTGTACTTATGTCTTTGTGGCTGAGTATACTACTTGTAATGCTGGCAATACCAATTGTCATAAGTACTATAGTTGGGTGAGTGTGTAAAATGAAAAAAAATGGTTTTATTTCGACAACATTAATTTATACCTTTTTTATTATCTTTTTACTTCTAATGATTTTCTTACTAAATAATTATTCAAGAGTAAGATATTTACTAGGAGAAATTAAATATGATATTAAAAATAGTTTTTCGGAAATAAGTATGGCTGATATTAATTTAAATATCTTTGTTTTAAATCCCACTATTAATGATTATGAACTAGTAAAAGAAATGCCGGAAGGTGGTTATCTTTTAAATGGAGATGTCAGTTATTGTCGTAATGGAGGCACGATAAGTTATGTTAATGATGAGATAATAATTGATGCTAAAGAAAGAGATTATTGTTATGCTTATTTTACAGCTTATTCTAGAGATGTAACGATTAATGTATATAAAGAAACTATCGCGGGTACGAAATATTTTAATGAAAAGAATTATACGAAAGTAGATGCAATTCCTGGAGATACTTATGAATTTAATACTTATGAATGTACTAATGGGGCTAAAGTAGAATATAAAAATCGGAAATTTAATATTGATACAGCAGGTCAAGCAGAATGTAATATCTATTTTAACCGTATTGGGGAATTACAAGAACTTGTTTTTATGCAAGAAGCCGATACTTGTGAAGATGGTTATACAATTGGTAAAAAATATCAAAGAGTAGCAAGCGCTCCAACTACTGGTTATCGTTATATTGGTTATAAATGTGATAGTGCTGAAGCTACAGTAACATACTTAAATGGTAAATTTACAATTGAAAGTGAAATTGAAACAGTATGCTATGCTTACTTTAATAAAAATACTGGTGGTGCCCAAATAAATTACTTTATTGAAAGTATTGATGGAGTCTATAATAGTGTAATTGATGCTCCGACTTTTGGTTATACGTATAATAGTGCAAAAAGTAAATGTTTAAATGGTGGTAAGATTACTGTGGATGCTTCTAATAAAGTTACCGTAAATAGTACAGATGATGTTTGTGATGTTTATTTTGATTTAAGAAAAAGAGATGTTCAATTAGAAATATATGTTATGAATAGAGAAACTGGTAAATGGGAAGTAGGTAAAGTTCCTAAAGTTGGTTATGAAATTTATAATGCGGGATGTAATCCTAATAATGCTAGTATTGAATATAAAAATGGTAAATTAGAGATTGAATCAGATGGACCAACTGTATGTACAGTTTACTTTAGATAGAATGGGGTAAAATAATGAAATTAAATAATAAAGGAATGTCTTTAATGGAATTACTAGTTACTTTAGCCTTAATTGGTATTGTTTTAACCTTTATCTTTGGTTTACTAGTCGATATTCGTAATGAAAGAGATAATAATAATTTTTCCCAAAATAATCAAATTAATCGGATTGAAATAATGCATAAAGTTGGGGATGACTTAAATAAGTATACTTTAGAAAGTGTTAGAGAAGAAACTAATGATACGGGAATTACACTTAAATTTAAATATCGTAATCCGAGTAATGCTAGTGGAACTAAAGAAACAACTTTAAAAACTTATAGTAAAGTTGTTGAAAATAAAACTAAATATTATGTTGAATATACCGATTATAGTGGGGAAAAGACAACTTGGAATATGGCTGGAGCTAAAATAGATACCTGTGGTCATTATGTTTTTTATAAAGATAATGCTTCTGATAAGTACTATTTTAAAATAAATATGTATTTATATAATGATCCAGAACATGAAAGAAATAATAAAGATAAAAATAATGCGGTAGATGATTTAGAAATAACTTATGCCGGATTTACTAGAAATTTAATTAGTGAAGGTTTAACCAATAATCCAATAGAAAAAACAATAGGTAAGTGTGCTTAATAACATATGATATAATCTTCCAATAAAGAAATTTTTGTAACTTATTTTGGTATCACTTATGATACTTAAAACTTGGGTATGAATAGATAAACCCCCAAAAGAAATAATACTAAGAGCGATAAGCTCTTTTATTATGCTTAAAATATGGAGATTATTTAATTCATTTAATGCTTGAGTTATTTCAAATAGTCCTTTAATAATTATTTGGGTTAAATAATTAAAATTCCCCATAGTAGTAATAAAATTAGTTATAATCATATAAAAAGTAATAGTTCCCAGAATCATTAAAAGGGTATTAAAACTTTTATTTATCGCTTTAGGTAATAGAATTAATATTTTATTATTGTTATCTTTATAAAAAGTATTTATTTCTTGAGAACTTTCTTTATTTCTATATATAAGACCAATTAATATATTAGTTAAATAATGGATTAAAATAATTTTGATGGTTATATAATTATTAAAAGTAAGTCTTAAAATGGTATATAAAAATAAAGGATTAGAAAAATAAGTAAAACTAATTAATTTATTCGCAGTATTAATACTTATTTGGTTATTTTGGATCATTTCTTTTAAGATAAAAGCGGAGGATGGTGTCCCACTAAAAAGAGATAAAATAAAAGCTAAAGAAGCATTCCCATCTGTTTTAAATATTTTATTAAAATAATAATTAAAATACATACTTATATTATTAAAAATACCACTATTTATAATAATATCATTTAAAATAAACATAATAAATAGAGTTGGAAATACTTTATTAAGCCAAAGATTAACAGCCTTAGTAACTGATATATTTAAAAGATAATTATATCTAAATAGAAGATAAATACTACTAAATATTAAAATAATTGTGAAAATTTTCTTAACTTTATTCATAAAAAAACTCCAAAGTGCTATAATGAAATAGGTGATAATATGTTTACTAAAATATATGAAAAAATAAAAGATTTTATCAAGAATAATTATAAATTTTTAATAGTATTAAGTGTTTTAATATTTTTATTTTATTATGAATTTCCTTATATTATTTATAAAAGCGGAGGAACAATTAATTTAGAAGACCGGATTGAAATAGATAAAGAATACACGGAAGAAGGTACTTTATCTATGAGTTATGTTACCGCGATTAAAGGAACAGCCCCCTTTATTTTACTTTCTTATATCTTACCTGATTGGGATTTAACACCCTTAGATGAAGTAACTAATGAAGATAGTTATGAAGATGTTTTAGAGGAAGGTAAAATTTATTTAGAAGAAGGAATTGATAATGCCATAATCGCCGCCTTTAATGAATCAGATTATGATATTAAAATAACTAAAGAAGTAAATAAAGTAATTTATTTAAGTGATAAAGCTAATTCTAATGTAGAAGTAGGAGATGAAATATATAAAATAGATGATACACCTGTAGCTAATTTAGATGATGTTAAAAATTATGTAAATACTTTAAAAGAAAATCAAAAAGTTAAAGTATATGTTAAAAATAAAGATAAAGAATATGAAAGATACGCTACTGTTTATAAAGAAGATGAAGATAATTCTTTAAAAATAGGGGTAGCTTTTAAAACATTATATGAATATGAAACCGAAATACCTGTTAATGTTAAAATGAAAAATAATGAATCTGGTAGTAGTGGTGGATTAATGATGAGTTTAGCTATCTATAATGCTTTAACTGATGAAGATATAACTAAAGGATTAAATATCGTGGGTACTGGTTCAATTAATAGTGATGGTACAGTTGAAGAAATTGGTGGTGTTAAATATAAAGTTTTAGGAGCATCAAAGAAAAAAGCGGATATCTTCTTTTGCCCAAAAGAAAATTATAAAGAAGCAATGCAAGTGAAGAAAAAAAGAAATCTCGATATTGAAATAGTACAAGTCGGTAGTTTAAAAGATGCCATAAATTATTTAGAAAATTATCAAAAGTAGAAAGAAATAATTCTTTCTTCAGACTGTTGACAAATAGGTAAAATTTTTTACTTATTTGTCTTTTTTATGAAAAAAGTTTTGAAATATACTTTTT
>CANPYA010000027.1 GCA_947587565.1 uncultured Bacilli bacterium
TTATTTAAATACTGACAAAATTAAAAAAGAACTTGCTTCTAGAACAAATTCTTCGATTTTATGATTTTATCCTGATTTAATTAACTATTACTTGGTTTTATTCCTTTTTTGTTATATAATTAAAATGGTGATAAGATGAAAATAAGTTATAATTTTGAAAAAGATTATTTTAAAAAGTATAATGAAGCTAATGGGGCAGTTTATATGTTAAAAAAATTAGAAAAGAACCATAAATTAAGAGTAAAAACTTATTTGAATAATATATTTCCTAGTGCTTTATGGATTTTTATGGCCGGTTTACTTATCGATATTATTGGGGCTTTAACACCATTTACCATTTTAACAAGTATTGGTGGTTTTCTAATGTATTTTAGTATCTTCTTATATTTAGTATTGTTAGTTTGGCTATTTGCTTGTTCCAAGTTAGAAATTAATAGTAAAAGTGGTAATGTAATTATTGATGCAAGTGGCATAACTGATGAAACTAGTAATGGTAATAAAATATTTTTAGCTTATCAAAATTTAAAAATGGTTATTGTTACTAAAAATTTAATTGTAATGGCCTTTAATAATCCATTTATGATAATGCTTCCTAATACCGATAAAGTAAACATATTAAATGAAATAAGAAAATATAGTCAAGTAACAATTATTGACAATAATTAGATAATGTTTGCAAAGCGAGATTATTTATAGTAAAATTTAATAAGGTGGTATAAGTCATGGAAAATAAAAATCGAATTGCTCTTATTGGCATTATTATTGTTACTGTTATTGTCTTTGGCGTTTGTGTTTATGCTTTAGTAACCAATAAGTTAGAAGTAAGTGATGCAGATAAATTTCGTACTGAATATATGGAATTAAATGATAAAGTTAATGAAGCTGAAGATAAACCTTATCCTAATACCCAAATAAGTGAAGAAAATACTGTTAAATATATAAGTGGTAAGGATGCAGTTAAATTATTAGAAAGTGGTACAGGGGTAATTTATTTTGGTTATAATACTTGTCCTTGGTGTCGGAGTTTAGTGCCAATTCTTACTGAAGCAGGAATTAGTAAAAAAGAAACAATTTATTATTTAGACATTAAAAATATCCGCTCTTCTTATGAAGTTAAAGATGGTAAATTAAAGCAAACAAAAAAGGGTAGTAAAGAATATTTAAAAATATTGGAATTATTAGATGAAAAATTAAATGAATATTATGTCTATGATAATGATAATGTAGCTTATGATACAAAGGAAAAAAGGTTATTGGCACCAACGGTAGTGGCAGTTTATGAAGGTGAAATAACCGATATTCACGTGGGAACTGTAAATAGTCAAAATAGTGGGTATGATAAACTTACAACAGATGAAACTAAAGAATTAGAAAAAATAATTAAAGATTTAATTGATAGTAAAAATGCAAATGATTATTGTACACAAGATGGTTGTTAATAAGAATGAAAAAAGGGTGATATAATGGCAAAGAAAGGACAAAAAGTAGTATTAGAAAATGTGGAGTTACAACCCCAAGTTATTGGACTTACTTATCGTAAAAAAAGTAATTTAGGTCGGGTTGTATTTCTCTTTATTGCCTTAGGCCTTGCTATTTATTATATTAATGATATTAGTCTTTTTATTAACAACTTATTAGGTCGTCAAACAGCGGAAACTATTAAACCAACGGAGAATCCTAGTGTACCGGGAGGTGCAACTGGTGACGAAGATGAAGAAGAGAATCCGGGCGAAGAAATTAAAATTAATTATCAAGAATTAAATACAATGTTAGAAATAAAAGAAGCTGGACTCACCATTAATAGATTTGTGAATGCGAATAATAATTTGAGTTTTGTGGCAAAAAATACTACAGATAGTAATATTGATTTAACTAGTAGTAGATATTTTTTAGAAACTTATAATAGTGAAAAAACTTTATTAGAAAGATTTAAAGTTGATTTTGATTCAATTGGCAGTAATAAAGAAGTTAGTTTTAATTTTAATTTAACCAATAGTAATATTACTTATATTGCTTTAGTTAAAAAGGTACCAAGTGATTATCCAACATTTACGGGTAATGAAACAGGTAGTTTTATTCTAACTTGTGTAAAAGATAATAATTCAATTGCTTATAATTTTTTGAAAGATGAATTAGTAAGTATTTCCGAAACTATTTCAAATAGTAATATAACAGCTCCGGATTATCAAACAAATTATAGTAGTATGCAAACGAAAGTAAATAATTATAATAGTATTGATGGTATAACCGCGACATTTAATGGTTCCATTAATGGCTATACCGCAGTTTTCAATGTTGATTTAAAGACCGCTAACATTAGTAGTTTAAATGAAAAACATTATTTTAAAAATTTAGAAAAGATTAGTGTTATTAATTTTGAAATGGGAACTTATGGTTATACTTGCAAGTAAGAGGGTTTATGAATTTACAATTACAAGATTTTGAAGGTCCATTTGATTTACTTTTACATTTAGTAAGGGTATCGAAAATGGATATATATACAATTAATATTAGTGAGATTATTGATCAATATTTAAATTTTATTGCTAGTTTAGATAAATATGATATTGATGCAAGTAGTGAGTATTTAGTCTTATCTTCTGAGTTAATTCATTTAAAAAGTAAAATGTTAGTTAATAAAGTTGATGAAGAGACAGAAGAAAGTGAAGAAGAATATTCGATTAATAGTGAAGAAGATCTAAGACAAAAATTAATTCAATATGAAGAGTATAAAAAGATGTCGGAAACTTTTAAGATTTTAGAAGAAAATCGCCAAGATTATTATACAAAGTTACCAGAAAATTTAAAAGATTATGTCGAAGATGAAAAAATTATTAATAGTGATATTACTTTAGATGCTTTGTTAAATGCTTTTTTAGAGATGCAAAGAAGAATTGATTTTCAAAAACCAGAAGTTACAAAAATCACTAAAAAAGAATATAGTGTTAAAGAAAGAATTAAAGAAATTAGAAATATATTAAAAAATAAAAAAAGAATTGAATTTACGGAATTATTTGAAACAGTGACCAAAGAAAGTATAGTTGTTACTTTTTTATCCCTTTTAGATATGAGTAAAAAAGAAGAGATAACTTTAAAACAAGAGCGTTCTTTTGGATCAATTATTATAGAAAGTGTGTTATAAAATGAATTTAGTTGGTGTTTTGGAAGGTTTACTTTTTGTAGTTGGTGATGAAGGCGTTAGTTTACAAGAGATTTGTGATAATTTAAAAGTTACGGAAGAGAAAGCCAAAGAATTACTAACTATTTTAAAGAAAGAATATGAAAAAGAAGAACGGGGTATTAAAATTAGTTTTATTGGGGAAAGATTTAAATTAACAACTAAGAAAGAACATAAAGAATTTTATCAAAATTTAGTTAAAGAAAAAGAAATGGAATTTACCCAAGCTCAATTAGAAGTTTTAGCTATTATTGCTTATAATGAACCAATAACTAGAGTTGAAGTAGATGAAATTCGAGGTATTAGTAGTGCTTATGTCATAAAAAGACTTGTAAGTCGGGATTTAATTAAAGTAGCGGGTAAAAGTGATTTACCAGGGCATCCGAATTTATTTAAAACAACGAGAGAATTTTTAGATTGTTTTGGTCTAGCTTCTTTAAATGATTTACCGGATATTACGGTTAGCAAAAAGGGTGAAGAAGAAGACTTATTTCAAAAGAAAGTATTAAACTAATATAGATAGATTAATGTAAATATGCTATAATAGTTTTACTTGCCACTGTGTCGGAATTGGTAGACGAGACAGACTCAAAATCTGTTATCCTTACGGGTGTGTGGGTTCGAGTCCCACCAGTGGCACCAGAAGGTATCAAACTCGGACCTTTATAGTTCGAGTTTTTATATTCAATAATTTATGAAAATTTTTAAAAAATATCAAAAAAGTGTTATAGTATTAAAAGAGGTGAATTGCAATGCGAGAAGAAAGAGACTTATATAATAGTCAACTTGAATTAACTGGTAAAACATATTTTAAAGGTGATAAGATTCCAAAAGGCTATTTCCCTATGGTTGTTATGATAGCTATTCAAAATGCAAATGGTGATTTTTTAATGCAGAAGAGAGTTCTATCTAAAGGGGGAGACTGGGGAGTTACAGGAGGGCATCCTAAACATGGAGAAACACCAGAACAAGGTATTATTTCTGAAGTAAAAGAAGAACTGGGAATAGATATTAGTAATCAGAAAATAATTGAATTTGAAAGAGGATGCGATGGTAAGGATTGCTACATAATGTACTATACAAGAATGGATTTGGATATTGATAAATTAAAAATACAATTAGATGAATTATCAGAAGTAAGATGGTTTAGTATGGAAAAATTACAACAAATGGTTGATACTAATGAATTGAACAAAGATCAAGTGGAATTTTTTATTAAATGTGTTGAATTTTTAAAAAATTAAAAAGTGAAGGTAGGTAAAAATATTGAATTTTCTATAGAAAATAATGGTAAAATTTTGGAAATTAGTGCTAATGTTAATTTAATATTTCCGAATCTAAGCAAATAATATTAAAATTATGTTATAATTAATTGAGGAGATAAATTATGGATGAGTTAGAAATACCAACTAATGAAATGTTAGAAAATCTTTCGAAAATGAAGGATGATTGTACTAAATTATGGGAAGAAATAAGAAAAAGACCGGATATTCAAAAATGGGCTGTAAAAAATATTCAATCTCAAACAAATAGAGATAATTTATGTTTAATTATTTGCAAAATGCTTTTAGAAAATTATATGAACGCTAATAAAGAAGCCTATCAAGAATTAATTCATTGTATCTATACTAATTTAGATATAGCTAGAATAAATATTGATTCAGAACACCGTTTAACTTTTTTAACTTTAAGTTTATTTAATCCTGATTTAAAATTATCTTCTCTGGAAAAACAATTTGTTATATGGGAAGCTTTTAATCAAATTGGTATAACTAAGTATCAAAAAGAAGAAAAGGCTTATTTAAAAACTGATAAAAAAATTGATTGCCATGTAGATCATGGTTTATTTCCTTATGATATTCGTTACTATATTTTAAAAAATAATAATTGGAATACTGAAGAAAAGCAAAAATTAATAAATGAATTTTGGCCTAATTCTGAAGTTTATTATAATTTTATTAATGAACTTGAATGGAATGTAATAACAACTTTTACTAGTAATTATTCTAGTGTCGGATCTTCAGTAGATTGCTATGATTTACTTTATGAAACAACTTATGAAGAATATTTAGAAATGTTGCAAAATAAAGAATTAGTAGATAGTTTATGGCAAGAAATAGTTTTTCTAAAAGAATTAAATGAACTTAGATTACCCGTTTTAGAAGACGATTTAGATTTATTAATAAAATGAGGATTATATGAAAAAAATATATATTATTCAAATGCATACATATACAATTCCGGCAAGATTTATTAAACTTTTTACACGTTACAATTATAGTCATATTGCTATTTCGTTTGATAAAAAATGTCGTAAAATTTATAGTTTTGGCCGAAGAAAATATAATTCTGTTTTAGATGCTGGATTTGTTGAAGAACATAAGAATGGAAAGTTTTTTAAAAAATTTAAAGAAACCTCTTGTCGCATATATGAATTATCGGTAACGAATGAACAATATAAAAAGTTAAAAGATAAAATCTTATATATGAAAAAACATGAAGAATTATTTAATTATGATTACTTTGGGATATTTTTAAGATATTTTAAATTACCTATTATATTTAAAAATCGCTATGTATGTAGTTATTTTGTGGCTAAATTATTAGAGGAAGCGGGAATTTGGGAACTTCCTAAAGAAAGTTATTTTATTCTACCTAAAGATTTTGAAAAGTTAGATAATATAATCGAGATTTATTCGGGAAAATATATGCATTATAAGTAGTAGGCAGATGTAATTAGAAAGAATAATAATTCAACATAAGATATAGGGAAAGGAACGATTATAATGTATTATGCAAATAATAGATATCCCATGAATAGACCTAACTATAATTATAATAATGACCGTTACTTTTTATTACCATTTTTAGGGGGAGCTTTAATTGGTGGAGCAGCAGTAGGTTTAACAAGACCAAGACCTATTTATAATGTAGCTCCAAATCAAAATCCTAATTTTAATCCTTATATGCCTTATGGTAATTATAGTTATAGTTATTATTATCCAACCTATCCTCGCCCATATTAAAATTACAACCGTAAAAAGTTGTAATTTTTTTTATATTTCGACACTGATTAATTTAGCATAAATGACAATTTGTTTATTTTTGTCTTTTTGATTGCAAGTTGTTAAAATGAGAGTAGTGGCATATGTTTCATAAACTTCTAAAGTTCCATCTTTAAGAATATTTTGAATATCATATATTTGGTAATGATAAATACTATTATTGTAATAAATATTAACTTCATCATTTATAGTTAAATCATCTAAATCTTTAAAATAAGAACGCGGACTATTACCGGAATGGGCAGCGATAACAAGTAAATGATTTTCTTCATTTGGCATCGTGGAATTATTTAAAACTTGGATATTTTTATTAATAGTGTTATCAGGATTATCAATATTCAAAAATCCTTTTTGTAAGTTTAATTTGGGTATTTCTAAAATTCCTAGATAATTAGGTGAAACATCCTCGTAATTATAAGATTCTTTCTTTTGCGATATTTCAAAATAGTTAGTAAGCATTTCCTCAGCATTTTTTTCTTGAGTATAATAATAAACATGAAAGCTGGTAAAAATAAGGGTCGCTGTTAAGATACAGAATATTCCTAATTTAGTGTTTCTTCTCATAAATTAATCTTATTCCTATCATTAACATAAAAATGGAAAAAATATTTAACCATAAATTACTATTATCACTAGTTTTAGGTACATTAAATATTCTCGGTTTTGGTACCTCATGATTTGGTACTTCCACTGTTACAACCTTGCCATTTTCTTTGATTGTAAAAGGTATTTGTCCCGAATTTAAAAGATATCCTTCCGATGCTTTTGCTTCCACTAAATAATAATTGCCATATTTTAAATCATTAATTATTAATTCACCATCTAGATTAGTTATCCCAGTTGTTATTAAATTGTCATTTATATCATATAAAGCAAATTCACTACCCGTAAGTAATTCTAAAGTATCATAATCCGTTTTAATAATTTTTAAAGTTCCTTTAATCTTTTCATCTAAGAGCTCAATATTAATGGTATCATCTGCGTTTTCTACTTTAAAATTAATTTTATCAGTGTAAAGATTATAACCTAAAGGAGCACTTTGTTCAATTAAGTAATATTCGCCATAGTCTAAATCAAGAATTATTTGGCCATTCTCATCAGTTTTTCCTGTATATACTAATTCATCATTAAGATTATAAATAGATATTTTAGCATCTTTTAAAACTTCTTTCGTATCTTTATCTTTTTTAGTAATAACTATTTTATTAGTAATTAATTCATTTTCTAAAGTTACATTAACTATTTCTCCATTATTTTGAATATTAAACCAGATTGGTTCGGTATTTTTAACATATCCTAAAGGAGCCATTTTCTCAATAATATAATATTTACCATAGCGTAAATTATTAAGAGTTATTGTGCCATCATCTAAAGTATTACCTTGATAGATTAATTCATCATCTGCATTATATATAGCAATTTCGGCATTTTTCAAACCTAAATCGGTTTCTTTTTTTACCTTTTTAAATTCTAAAGTACCCAAGATTGGTTTATTAATGAGTTCTAATTCAACAGTTGCATTATTTTCTTCAATTGTAAATTCTATTTTTTCTGGATTTAATACATAGCCTTTCGGAGCTTCTTTTTCTATTAAATAATATTTTCCATATCCTAAATTACTTAATGTTAGTAAACCATCTTCATCAGTATAACCCTTATAAACTAAATTTTCATCAATAGTGTAGACCTCAATTAAAGCATTAGCTAAATTATTATTTACATCATCTTTTTTTCTTAATTTTAATTCTCCCTTTATTAAATTGTTTTTGAATATTAAATCTTTATGAACTATTTTAGTATATTGATCTTGATAAGTAATTTTAAAATCATATTTTTTAGTATCTAAAATATAACCATCTAAAGTTTTAATTTCTTTTAAATAATAATTACCTAAGTATAAATTTTCAATTTTTATTTGACCATTTTTGGTTTCATAGGTATTTATTAAAGTGTCTTTAGTATATTTTAAAGTACCATCGCCACTATAAATATTATTTTTAGCATATAATTCATAAATAACACCATCTAGAGGAATATCTTCATAATAAATATTATTATCATTGAATGTCATTACTTCGCCATATTTTGTAATATTTACTTCACCAAAAACTTCTTCATTAGCAAAATTGATAACAAATATTTTACCTATTTTATCATCATTTTGAAAAGTACTATCTTTATTTATTGTGAATGTTAAAGGATCTTTATTCCATAAATAGCCTTTTATTTTTTGATCAACTTCCTCTAATGCATAATTACCATAAGGTAGTGGTTCAGGGGTAGTAAATACACCATTTTTAGTTTCATAGACACATATATTTTTATTAGTGGGATAAGTAACATTTTGACAAACATATTTATTAGTATCCGTATTTTTTATTTTAAATTTAATGCCATCTAGGGGAATAATCTTTTTAGTTTGCTTATCTATTTTATTAACTTGTAAAGTAGCTTCATTAACTTCCTTATTATTAGTAAGAACTTTCGTAATTTTAGATGGTGTATTTTCATCAATAGTTATTTCAAAATCAGGAACTTTTTCATAACCTTCCACAACATCTTTTTGCTTTACAATATATGTTCCATAGGGAAGGTTAACACTTAAATACCCATTGGCATTAGTCTTTTTACTATCTTGTAAAGTATTACTACTTTTTAAATAAAATTCAAAAGTAATATTAGGTTCGGGTGCTATTTCGCCAGTTTTACCATCACTTAAGTATTTATAAATTTCAACATCTCTTTTAATTGCGGTTTCAAATACATTTAGTTTGGCAAATGATAGGTTTTCTGTTACATTAATTGAATAATTTGTGGTATTAATTAAATATCCACGACTTGCCTTTATTTCTTTGACATAATAAGTATCAGGACCAGGTAAATCGTAATAAGTAATGCCATTTGGACCGGTTACTAATTCAGTTAATTTTTCATCTTTACTATTATAAAGTTCATAAACAGCACCTTCCAAAGTACCATCTCCTTGTGGTGTCTTTTTAGTTGTAAAATCATATTTTGAAAATTCAAAACTAATGGTTTTACTAGTAACATTTACTGTAGATACCACCTTGTTAGTTAAACCAAAGTAACCCATTTTTTGGGTTTCGATATCTTCATCAACAAATAGAGTAGAAGCATTTTCCGTATAAGTTTTTTTGATTAAATTAATTTGAATATTCCCACCAACCTTTGGTTTAACATATAAAGTGTTACCTTCTATACGGGCATCAGCTTGGGGATTCTCTTGAACTATAAATTCGGATAAAATATTACTATTATCGACAAATTTAACTTCACGATTAGCGAATGTTTCTTTTGTTGTATTATCAAATGATGGTTTATTATAATGATTGCTAATCAAATTTTCAATTTCTTGTTTTTCCGTTTTAACACTTATTGGTGTTCCACTTCCTGATTTTTCTGTCCAAAATTCAACAGTTTGCGGACCAGTTGTTTCCCAAATTAAGGCTTGGGTAGCCATCCGATATTCTTTAGTTTGATGACCCGGATAATCAAAACCATAATAACCAATTAATTCCATTCTTTCATTAATTGCTTCTTTATAAGGAGATTTAATCATTCCTTCAAATCCCATATAATTGGCATTATCTGCAATATGCACTCCCGGTTCAATACAATAGGTGGTTTTCCCTTCAATAGAGTAGTAGGTGAAAGGCCCTGAAAAAGCCGGTACACCACCACCATGACGATAAGTCCAAACATTTTCCAGTGGCTCCTTGGTAAGCGTAAACGCCTTTACTTGCATCACACTAAAAATTAACCCCAGCAAACAGCATATAAAGATGCTTGTAAATTGCATTTTTCTTTTCATTCTTTTCCTCCTTTCACTTATATTATTCGCCCAACTTAGCTGATTTCCTTTTTTTTCATTAAAACTTTTTTAAAAAATTTTTATTTTTGTATAAATTTTTTCTAACTCGCGCAATATGAACATAGAATAGTAAGGGAGAAAATGATATGTTTAATAATTTTGGAGTACATATTTCAAATATTTTCCGTACTGCGGAAGAAGAAAGGCTGGAGTTACATCATCCTTATGTGGGAACAGAACATTTATTGTTAGCCATCTTAAAAGAAGATAAAGATATGGCCAAATTTTTAAATGGTTATAATTTGACTTATGCCGCCTTTAAAAGAGAATTAAATATTGTCGTGGGGAATGCTACTAAAGCATCAGAGATTAATTTGTATACACCCCTTTTAAAAAGAGTTGTAAATAATGCTTTAGATAATGCCAAAGAAAATAATAATGGAGTAGTAACAACTAAGCATTTAATTTTAGGCATTTTAGAAGAAGGGGAAGGAATCGCCATTCGCCTTTTAGTGGGCATGGGTATTGATATCGATGATATCTATGATAATTTGAATAAGAATAATAAATTAGTTAATAAAAAATTAGAAATTTATGAAACGGGTATTTTATTAAATGATACTGTTAATGATAATGAAGTAGTCGTAGGAAGAGATAAAGAAATTGATTTAATTATTGAAACACTTTTAAGAAAGAAGAAAAATAATCCGATTTTAATCGGGGATGCTGGCGTGGGTAAAACCGCAATTGTGGAAGAACTTGTAAGAAAGATTAAAAGACACGAAGTACCAGATAATTTATATGATGCTAAAATTGTGGCTTTAGAAATGGGTTCTCTTATAAGTGGCACAAAATATCGCGGGGAATTTGAGGAGAAACTTACTAAAATAATTAAAGAATTAGAAAGTGAAAAAAATATAATTTTATTTATCGATGAAATCCATTCGATGGTTAGTGCGGGTGGAGCAGAAGGAGCCATTACCGCGGGCGATATTTTTAAACCAGCTTTAGCCAGGGGTAACATTAAATGTATCGGGGCGACAACTAGAGAAGAGTATCAAAAATTTTTCTCAGGTGATAAAGCCTTAATGCGCCGTTTTGAAGTTATCAATATTTCTGAACCCAATAAAGAAGAAACAAAAGATATTTTATTAAAGGTTAAAAAAGAATATGAGCAACACCATAATGTTTTAATTCCGACAAGTGTCATTGATAAAATTATTGAGTACACCGATTTATTCATTAAAAATAAAAAGAATCCAGATAAAGCCATTGATTTTTTAGATTCGGTTTGTTCTAAAGTAAAAACCCAAAATAATTTAAGTAGTGAGAAAAAAGAATTATATCAAAAATTAGATATTTTAAAAAAAGATAAAGAAGAAGCCATTAAGAAAAATGATTATGATAAAGCATTAAAAATCTATAGTGAAGAACAATTAGTTAATAAAAAAATTAAAAATTATGCCAAAAGTAAAAAATTAATTGTTAAAGAAGCAGATGTCATTAAAGTTTTAGAAAATAAAACTAATATGATATTCACCAAAGATAAATTAACATTCTTAGATAAAATAAGTACGGAAGTAAATAAAGAATTATATGGAGTAAATGACTATATCAAAAGAATTAACTATTTAATTAAAGATAATTTATTAAATAAAAAAGGATTCTTAAAAATTTATTTAGAGGGATCGCATTCTTTAGGAAAAAGTACAATGGTTAAAAAAATTGCCGAAGGTATACCAAATGCTAATTTTATTCGTATTGATTTAAAAGAATTTAAAACCTCTATAGATATCAACAAATTAATTGGAACTACTCAAGGTTATGTTGGTTATAATGATGAACATTTATTTACCAAACTTAAAAATAATAATTTCTCGGTTATTTTATTTGATAATTATAAAGAAGCCCATCAAAATGTGAAAGATTTAATTAAAGAAATCTTAAAAGAAGGTTATATTACCGATAATAAGGGTGATAAAATTTATTTTAATAATACTTTTATCTTTATAACGAATGATACAGTTCCAACTCATAATGTCGGTTTTAATAATCAAAATAAATGCGAAGAAGATTATGAATTAGATGATTTAGTAGATGAAAAAATTATTTTTAAAGATTTAACAAAAGAGGTTTTAGAAAGTTATTTAAAGACTAAAAATGTTTCCGATATAGAGAGAATAATTGCTAAAAGTAATTATGAAAAGAATAATTATCAAGATATTGCTAAATTAATTAAAGAAGAAGAGTTAATGCAAATTTAATTCTTTTTTTGATGCTATTGTTAAGATTTTTTTAAAATGTCCCATTTTGCATTTGCTGAAGCAAATGAGATAATAAGAAACAAAGGCAAGCTT
>CANPYA010000028.1 GCA_947587565.1 uncultured Bacilli bacterium
CACCATCTAATCCATCAACTAAGCCAACTAAAGCATTATAATTTACTTTAGCATAGTAATTTATTTCAATATCTAGTAAATTTTCAATTGTCTTAACACTTGTTTCTACCCCATAATTACCAGCATGAGTTAATTTATCTTTCGCGGCATCTCCTTGGGCTTTAATTTTACTACCTTTAAGTTCAACAAAGTAATCTCTTGGAATATTAACCATTAATATTTCATAAGTTTTTGGATTAACACTAATAACTATATTAACATCGCTTAAGCCCGTTTCACTTATTTCTCCATAATAGCCAAGACCAGAAATATAAAGTATAAATGGCTCTTTAGTAACATCAACCTCTTTACCAACAGGTTCAACTTTTTCTCTTATTGAAAATTTATAAAGAATTTTTGAATTATCTGTTATCGGATTTTCTTCTTCTGAAAGCATTTCATAGAAATTATCAACAATAAGTAAACTATCTATTTCATCTGCATATAAAGCTGTAAATAAATCGGGATAACTTTCATATTCTTTATGATTTATAGTAACTTTTTTATCTAATGCATTTAATGCATCTTCAATACTTGTATCTAAGTTTTTAGCATAACCAATATTTTTGCTTTCTAAATCATTTATTTTTTCATAACTAGATTCTTTAGGTACTACTACATAGTAATTTTTAGTTTGATAATCATAATCACTGGTAAAGTTATCTATAAAACTAAAAGTATTATTTAAATAACCAAATACAATAAATAAAACAACTAAATATAGTATTTGAAAGAAATATAAAACAATTCTTATTCCTAATTTTAATCTTTTAAATACTGTAAAAAACAACATTAATAAAGGAATTAACCCTACTACAATAAAATAAACAATTAAATATTTCATTGGTAAAACATTATATTTTATTAGTAAATATGTATTTAAGTAGATTGCTACTAATAGTATTACTGCAACTAATATAGCAAATGCTTTCTCTATTTTTCTTTTATTCCATTTCATAAATTAGCCTCTTTTCTTTTTTTCTTTATGATGATACAAAATATCAGTTTTAAGTATTAAAAATAATAACAATAACATTAATAATAAATAAACTACAATCGCTTCTTTAGTGTGACCAATAACATAAAAGATTGATACTATAGAGAACATAATATTAATCATATAAACTATTATAATGCTAACCCTTGGTGAGAACTTTAATTTTAAAAGTTGATGATGAAAATGTTCTTTATCTGGTGTACCAATACTCTCGCCTTTAAGGAGCCTTCTAAATATAGCTAAAATGGTATCAAAAATTGGAATAGCTAAAACAACAATTGGAATAACTAAACTAGTTAATGTAGCTACTTTAAAACTTACTAAGGCAATTACCGAAATCATAAAGCCTAAAAATAAACTACCAGAATCGCCCATAAATATTTTAGCAGGTGGAAAATTATAAACTAAAAAGCCGAATGTTGCCCCAAGTAAAATAAGAGATAACATAAAATCTAAGCCAGCTACACGATTAAGTATTATTGTAATTACACTAATTGTCGCAAAGTAAATTGAACTAACACCGCCAGCAAGACCATCTAAGCCATCAATTAAATTTATAGCATTAGATATTGCAACAATAAATAGTGTTGATAAAGCATAACTTATTAACATATTAAATTTAAGATTAAGTCCTAAAAAGGATATTTCAGTAAAATATAACTGGCCGTATATTACTACAATTAAAGCCGCTATTACTTGAATCAAAAATTTATATCTCGCTCTAATTGGTTTAATATCATCAAATATTCCTACTAATAAAATTATAAAAGAACCAATCAAAATAGAAATCATTTGAGTTGTTAATTCACCATATAACATATAGCCAACCAAAAAAGCGCCAAAAATGGCAATACCACCTAGTCTTGGCATTGGTTTTGTATGAACCTTTCTTTCATTAGGCATATCTATAGCCCCAATATGATTTGCTACTTTTTTAGCAATTGGCACTAATATTACACTAACAATAAAAGTTACTAACAAAATTTCTAATATATTATGTTCATTAACTATCCAATTCATTTAACACACCTAAAATTATTATAACCGAAAATTTATAAAAAAAAAAGAAAATATTAACATTTATTTATTTATTTCCTCTTCTAAATGTAATAAAGTCCTTTTAAATCCTTCTTCAATACTATAAATTGGTTTCCATCCTAATTCTCTTCTAATTTTTTTTGATGACAAAATTCCGTTTTTAAATGGTGCCGTTCCTTTTTCAGGAGTTTTTGGTATATCATAAACAATTTTTAAACCTTTTGAATAATTAATTTTTATTATTTTTTCGGCTAATTCTTTTATTGATACTATTGATTTTTCATCAGCAACATTATAAACCATATCTTTTGAATTTAATAAAATAAGAAAAATAGCTGTTGTAACATCAGAAATATAAGTATAAGTTCTAACTGAAGATCCATCACTTTTTAATACAATGTCTTTATTATTAATAATATTATTTAGAAAATCAGCTTGAACTCTTCCATCATTTATAGACATTCCTGGACCATATGTATGAGCAAGTCTAACAATTTTAGTATTTACATTATACTCTTCTTTAAAACTACTACACATATTTTCGGCAGTTTTCTTTCCTTCTGCATAACCATTCCTAGGTAAAAGTGGATCCACCATACCAAGTTTTCCATCTTCAGTAAAATATTTTTGATTACCTATAGGTTCTCCATATATTTCTCTAGATGAAATAAACATATAAACTTTTACCTTCTTTTCTTTAGCAAGTAATAATGTGTTTGCAGTTCCAATAGTATTGGCAAAATTTGTTTCAACAGGTTTTTCTTTCATTATTTTAGGACTTGCTGGACTTGCAGCATGAATTATATAATCAATTTTACCGGCAATTTTTATTGGATTAATAACATCATTTTCAATTACATTAACATTAGAATTATTTTTAATATAATTATCTAATTTTAATTTATTTCTTACTAAAGCATTTATTTTAATATTTGTTTTATATTTCTCATTTAATTTTAATAATGTGTAAACTATATATGAACCAATCATCCCTGAAGCACCAGTTATTAAAAAAGTACTATTTTTTAAATTTTCAACCAAAACCTTAGCATTACATAATTCAATTATTTTTTCTGTATCTTCATTTACTATTTTAGAATAAACCATTATATTATCCTCCCTAATTATTACTTTTTATTATTTAATTCAAGAAATTGTTGATAATCATTAGTAATAAAATTTCCTAGTAAAGTACAATAATCTTCTGGAGTTGTTACTTTTATGTTTCCTGGATTTCCTATAACTAAATGACACTTAATCCCATATTTAAACATTAATCCACAAGAATCAACTATATCTTTATATTCAGGATTAACTTCTCTCTCTTTTAAATGTAAATTATAAATATCATTTAAATAGAAGCCTTGAGGAGCTTGAGCTGTATACATTAAACTTCTCTTTGGCATTTCATTAACTGTTTCACCATCTAAACTTTTTATAGGAGTTTCAAAACAAGGAGTTACTGTAATACCATTTCCATATTTTTCAACACTTTTTATACAATTATTTATGGTTTCATCATTGACTAATGGCCGAACACCATCATGAATTAAAATCACTGCATTATCATAATCTTTTTTAACTTCTTTTAGAGCATTAAATATAGAATCTTGACCTGTTTTACCACCTGGAAAAACTTTTTTCACTTTAGTTATAGAATATTTTTCTATTAGTTTATTTAAAAAATCAATTTCTGTCTCTACACAGGCAATATAAATCTCATCAATATTAGAATGTGATTGAAATAATTCTAAAGTATGAATTATTATTTCTTTTCCTTGGACTTTTAAAAATTGCTTTGGCCTTTCTAATCCCATTCTTTTGCCTACACCACCAGCAAAAATAACTGCAATATGTTTCATATTATTTTTTACCTTTCTTTATTAAAATTTTTTTTATCAATAATAATATACCATATTTTAGCCAAAAATTAAAATTTCTTTTAATATTTATATAACAGACTAATATATTTTTACATATTGTTTATATAAAAGAATACTTAAAAGTCACAAAAATTATTTTGAAAGTTTATATACCAAAAATTTATTATCTTTATTATATATTTCTTTGTATTTATTTTCAGCGATAAAATTCTTCATTCTTTCTTCAAAATTATAACCATATTGAATAACAATAATTTCAGGCTTGTTCTTATTTATATCTGCATAAAACTCATTTTGTATATCTGTACTAATTTCCATAATTGGAAATTGATAAGAATACGTTGATGCAGATAATCTATCTGAAATAACATATAAAATATTCCAATTACCATATACTAAAATTTTATCATTTTTGTTTGAATTATTTATTATTGCATCTCGAATATCGACTTCCAATTCAATTAAAGTACATATTTCATTATTTCTCTTATTCCTAAAATATATTCCAGCATTTTCTACAGTTGTTGACCATAGTGGTAAAGCATAAATACTAATAATATATATTATAAAGAAAATTGCCAATTCTTTGTATTTATCATTTAAAATTTTAGAAACAAAATACGAAATTGGAATAATAAAACATGGGATTAAAACCATCGCATAATGAGGATATGATCTACCTGACATCGAAATCATAAATAGTGATAAAATTGTAAATATTATATTTGTTATATAAATTTCTTTTTTATTTTCTTTTACTATTGAATAAATATTAATCACTATTGAAAATAAAACTATAAAATTATTTAAATAATGAAACATAGCTTTCCATATTTCAAATTTTCCACCATCTGAAACATATATAAAATTAAATAAGAAGTAATCATCAATAAATTTTAGAAAAGCCCCTTTACAAATTAACCATAGTATTATTGGAACAATTATAATTAAAGAACCAATTAAAAAGTTTAATATATAATTAAATAATTCTTTATATTTCTTTTCTTTTAAACATTTTATTAGTATAGTTAGGCAAAAAACAATCCAACAAGTAATCATATTAATTCTAAGCAAACACACACAAGCAAAGCACATACCAGATATAATGATTTTTAAATTAGTTGTTTTATTATTTATAAGATAATCTAAAAATATATATAATGCCACTATAATAAATAATAAAGCAAATTCTTCTGTAAGGTTTCCTCCTTGATAATAATCAAATAAATTTATTGTTGTTAATAATAAAACTATTATTGATGCTACTTTTTTATTATTAAATCTTGCGATTTTATAAATAAATAAAAAGCTAAAAAATAAGAAAATTAATTCAATTAACCATATACCCCAATTTCTATTAATAATATATCCTAAATAATTTAAAATATAAATAATTGGTCCTTTATGATCAAATGAATCTAAATAAGGCATATATCCTTTTGCTAATAGCATCCCCATAAATCTAAAAACACTTGAATCAGTTTGTCCTCCACCATCAGTCAAAATACTTGTAGGGCTATTCAATGAAAAAATAGTAGCTATTCCAAATATAACAATTATAGTCAAAATTTCTTGCCAATCACATTTTAAATTTACCTTTTTATTTTCATTATTATCATTTTTCTTAAATATAATTAATTTACTTGCCACATAATTCAATACAATTACAATAACATTAGATAAGACTTTAAATAATAAATCATTAAAATGTAACTTATCAACAAAAACATACATAATTAATAAATCTAAAAGACCAGTTAATATTCGACAAGAAAAAAATGACAAAATTCCTTTTGAAACATCTTTAAATTTATTTTTTTTACTTTCAAAAACCCATATTTTATTGGTAACAAAAGCGAAAATTACTGCAATAAACCAAGCAATACATGTACTTACAACAACACTTAAATTAAATACTTTAGCACATATAAAATAAGCAATAATATTAACTAAAGTTGTTGCAATACCAAAAATACCATATAGAATTAAACTTTTATATTTCTTAATCATTTTTTTTCATACCCTTCTTAAAGGCATAAAAATCTTTTAAAGAAGCAGCACCAATCTTAAATATTTTTTTAACATTTATAGAATTAACTCCTGCTCTTCTTGGTTTAAAAGTAATTTCTTCAAAAGTAATATTTTCATTATAATATTTATAAAAAACACATAACATGACATTTGGTAAATTATAATCAATTTGAAATCTATCTATATATTTTGCTACTAAAGATGATTTCATTAATCTAAATGGTGCATTAGCATCATCTAATTTTACCCCAAAAATAAATCTTAAAATTGTACATAAAGTATTTTCCACAAATTTACGAGATTTGCCATCCCCTCTTACAGTTCTCTTACCAATAATAGCATCGTAATCATTTCTTTTATTCCAAAAGTTTTCAAATTCTAATGGATTTGTTTGACCATCAGAATCTGTTTGAAATATCCAATCGGCACCACTTTCAATAGCATATTTATATAACTGAATTAATTTAGGACCATGTTGTTTAAGTCCTTTAGATACAATAACTAATTTAGGATATTTTTTCTTTAATTCTTTTAACTTTTTATTGGTATTATCGGTACTACCACTGTCAGCGATAACAAGTCTTGACTCATCACTACCAAATTTTAAAACATCATACCAACTTGTTACTATTTCGGAAACATTTTCTTCTTCATTATAAGCTGGCATAACTAAATATAAAGTATCTTTTTTATTTTTTACTGTTTTTTTCATTACTACTACTCACTTTCTTATATAATTCTAAGGCTCTTTCAATAACTGCATCCATATTGTAATATTTATATTCCGCAAGTCTTCCACACATATATAAATTAGGAATATCTTTAGTTAGTTCAAAATACTTATTATATTGATTAATATTCTCTTCATTAATAATGGCATAATAAGGAATACTATTTTCATCTTGATAATCATATTTTTGAGGATATTCTTTTAATATAGTTGTTTGATTATCTTTTAATTCATTTGTTAAATATTTAAATTCGGTAATTCTTGTAAATTCTTCTTCATTAGGATAATTAACTACAGATGAAGGTTGATAATAATTCATATCATAATTTTCAAAAACTAATTTTAAAGAACGATAAGGCAATGGTCCAAATTTATAATTAAATAATTCATCTATTTCACCAGTATATATAACTATTCCCTTATATTCTTTATTTTGCCAATAAATTTTATTATTATTTATCGAAATATCATTTAAAGCATTTTCTGATAATTTTATTGTTATATTTTGATGATTTAATAAATTTTCAAATAATTTTGTATAACCCTCTTTAGGCATATATTGATATTTATCTTGAAAATATCTATCATCATAACCTAAAATAACGGGAACTCGATTAATAACTGATTTATCAACTTCACTTATTGGAATATTCCATTGTTTAGCTGTATAGTTTTCAAAAACATTTTTATAAACAAATTCTCCAAATTCTTTTATTGTCTTATCATTATTATTAATTAAATCTAAAATTGATACTTTATATTCATTAGGATAAATTTTTAATAATTTTTCTTTTATTTTTTGAGCATCTTTTTGATCATACAATAATTCTAAAGACTTAAAATTAAATGGTATTGGAACTAATTGATTATCAATTTTACCAATAACTTTATGTTCATAAAAATACCAATCACTATAATTATTTAAAAATTCAAAAACCTCTTTATTATTCGTATGAAAAATATGAGGACCATATTTATGAACACGAAGATTATTATCTAATACCTCTTCATACATATTTCCACCAATATGATTTCTTTTTTCATAAATTAAAACTTTTTTATTATCTTCTGCAAACTTTCTAGCTAAAATGCTTCCAGCAAAACCACAACCAACTATTATTACATCATAATTCATATTTATTGACTTTAATCCTTTCAAATTCGGAAATCTTTTTTCACAAACTAATTATAAGGTAATCCCCCCCCGAAATCAACATTTTTGTCCAAGTTTATAAAATTTTGGATAAATAAAAAACAACCATTCGGTTGCTTTCAATCATTACATTAACGTAAAGAACACCAATATATTAGTAAATTTTTCAATAAAGATAAAAACTATAATCATCGCTGATATTAAGAATGGTCCATAGGGTAATTCATTATTTTTATTTAAATAGATTTGACCAAAAGCATAAGGAAGCGCTAAAAAGGCGGAGAATATTAAAGCCACTAAAGAAAGTCTTAAACCAATACCAGGATAACCTAAAGTAAGACCAATAATAAAGGCTAACTTTACATCTCCTCCTCCTAAGGATTCTCTTTTAAAGAGTTTACTACCTAATACTTGAATTAAATACATTAAAATAAACATAACTAACCCATAAATAACCGCATATAAAGTATAATATGGACCAATTTCTAAGAACTTTAAAATAATTAGTAAACCTGAAGCCACAATTATAGGTTCATCTAAAATAACCATATATTTAAAATCACTAACAAAAATAATGATTGCTAAAGAAATAATAACTAAATAAATGTAATATTTAATAGTTAATCCATAATAGAAATAGCCTCCTAAAAATAAAAGGGGTGTTACTACTTCTACTAAAAAATGGCCAATACTAATTCTTTTATGGCAATTATTACATTTACCTAATTGAAAAGTATAAGAAAAAATAGGAATTAATTCATACCATTTTAAAACTTTATGACAATGATCACAATGACTTCTTTCAAATACGACTTTTTCCCTCTTAGGCATTCTCGTACCTACTACAAAATAGAAAGAACCAAAAACTGCCCCTAAAATAAAGATAATTATTCCAACATACACACTCATTACATTACATCCTCATACATTCCAAATATTGGTACTACTACCGCAATAATAATTGTTCCAACCACAAAAGCTAAAACACTTATCAAAACAGGCTCAATAAAGGCTTTTAAATTATTAACCACATTTTTATGTAATCCTTGATAATATTTACTAACCTTATCCATCATACTATCTAACTCTCCTGTTGATTCCCCAGTAACAATCATATAATATGCTACACTTGGTACAGCCCAGTGATCTTTAAAGGCTTCCGATATTTTTTCACCTTTAACAATATTATTAATTGTTCTATATAAAATTGATTTATATATTTCATTATTCGTTATTTTACTTAAGATATCAATACTATTTGTAATAAAGACATTATTCTTTAAAAGAGATGCAAAAGTTTTTGTAAATATAGCCAGTTCATTATATATGATAACATCTTTAACTACTGGTATATGCATTAATAATTTTTGAACACTTCTACGAAATGCTTTAATATTTTTATATGCTACTACTAAAATTACAATAATTAAGAAAACTACTCCTAGAATTAAGAAAATATTAGTTTGTAAAAAGTTACTAAAATTAATAATAAAGGCCGTTAAAGAATTTAATTCAATATCATTTTGTTCATAAATATCCACGAATTGGGGAATAATATAAATTAAAATGAATGTTATAACACCAGCAGCAAAAACAGATACAATAATGGGATAAGTCATGGCACTTTTCATTTGTTTTTTAGTTTCATCAATTTCGGTATAATAATTACCCATATCTTCTAGAGTTTCAATTAAAGTACCACTGGCTTCCGCTGCTTTAACCATATTGATTAAAAGAGGTGGAAACATTCTACCTTGTTTTTCCATAGCTCCCGAAAATGAATTACCTAAAGTAAGTTCATAAGACATTGATTGGAAAGCTCTTGTTTTACTTTTATTTTTGGTAATTTGTTTCGATAATATTTTAACCGCATCAGTTAATGTAATCCCGGCTTTTAAGTAGGTAGATAATTGAGTTAACCAGAAGATTAAATCTTTCGTTGACATTTTTGGACTACCAATTGTAGATTCTTTAAATAAGAAATTGATTAAAGGACTAGTTTTAATACTATAAACCGTATAACCTTCATTAACTAAGAAAGCATTAATGTCGAGTTTCGATAAACCATTCATGGAACCGGTTAAAATCTTACCATTTTCATCTCTTACTTTAAAATAATAAGCATTAACTTCTTTACTTCTAGTAGCCCCTGTCGTTTGTAAGTCTTTAACTAAATCTTGATATTCTTGTTCAAGTCTCGCCATAGTTCTGGCACTATATTTATAAACTTTTTTCTTTTTCTTTCGTTCTCTATCTTCATCATCTAATTTTTCTTTTGGCCCTAAAGCTTCTTTAGTTTTCCTGTAAGACTTATCTAACTTCCAACTAATACTATTATATAAATAGACAAATAAATCATAAGTACTAGCTTTTAATCCAATGAAGGCATAAACAAAAATATTAGTAAATACTAAAACACTATTTTTAAAAAAATTAAATATGGAAACAATTACACTTTTTTGTTCTTTAGTATCAACCTTTTTATCCATTTGAGCCTTCCTCTATTCTTTTAAAATTATATCATACAATTTTGTATGAATCTAGTCATTTTTCGCATAAAATATAACAGGTGATGACAATGTTTGGTCCACGTTCCCTTTTTGGTGGGTTATCTTTGACCCGAGTTTTAGGAGGTTTAAATAAAACTTTAGGAGTTGTAAATCAAGTTATTCCCCTTTATAAAGAAGCTAAACCTATGCTTAATAATGCTAGGAATGCCTTTAATTTAATTAAAGAATTTAGTAATAGTACTACCACTAAAGTAATGAATAATACGAGTAAAAATTTACAACCCATAAAGGAAAAAATTAATGCGTTAAATAATGTCAACCAAAGTGTCAATAATACTTTTACCTCTCAAAAAGGCCCTACTTTTTTTCAGTAAGACCTTTTAATAAATAATTATCTTTTATAAGTTTAATTTTTTTAAATAATGGAACTTTTTTGATAAGTTCTTTATTTTTATTCATCAAGTAATTATAGTAGTCTACATTATGACTAAGTCCAAATTTTAATTCCGCGTAATTTAGTTTTTGTTTATCTTTTAGACATTTCAAAATAACATAATAATGTCCTTTTTCATAGACTACGACTTCTTTTGCAATCTTATAACCTAACTTATTAATTGCTTTTCTTAATTTATAATATTCATTATGGCTTGCTAAAATTAATTTATTAGGTCTTTTTTCACTATCTAAGATATGTAATATGGTTTCCGTACCCATGCCCGCAATTACAGCAGTATTAAATTTAACAGGAATGTTATTTAAACCATCACTTAAGAATGTTTCAATATCTAAATTCTTCTTTTCGATATTATATGCAGCATTATTTAAAGCATTATTATTGATATCACTAGCATACACATTCTTACATAATTTATTTTCTTTTAAATAAATACTTAAATAGCCATGATCACAACCAACATCTATTACTACATCTTCCCTATCTACTAAAGAAGCAATTGTTAATAATCTTTCGCTATGCATTAATCCAAGAAATCTCTTAATTTTTTTGCTCTTGATGGATGTCTTAATTTTCTTAAAGCTTTGGCTTCAATTTGTCTAATTCTTTCTCTTGTTACATTAAATCTTTTACCAACATCTTCTAGAGTATGACAAATACCATCAACAAGACCAAATCTTAATTCCAATACTTCTTGTTCTCTTGGCTGTAAAGTTTGTAAAACATCTTTAATTTCTTCTTTTAAGATTTCATTTTCCGTATATTCTTCTGGTGACAAACTACTTTCATCTTTAAGGAAATCTCCTAAATGGGAATCATCTTCTTCCCCAATTGGAGTTTCTAGAGAAACTGGTTCTTGACTAATTTTGATGACTTCTCTCACCTTTTCAACTGAAATACCCATTTTTTTAGCTACTTCTTCTTCAGATGGTTCCCGATTTAATTCAAGCGTCATTTGTCTTTGAACTCTAACCATTTTATTAATTGTCTCCACCATATGAACCGGAACCCGAATAGTTCTTGCTTGATCCGCTAAAGCTCTTGTAATCGCTTGTCTAATCCACCAAGTGGCATAAGTTGAAAATTTATAACCTTTATCATAATCAAATTTTTCAACGGCTTTCATAAGCCCAATATTACCTTCTTGAATTAAGTCTAAGAAAAGTAGGCCCCGACCAACATATCTTTTCGCAATACTTACGACTAAACGTAGGTTAGATTCCGCTAAAATTCTTTTGGCATCTTCATCCCCATCCGCTATTCTTAAACTAATATTCATTTCTTCTTCTGTTGAAAGTAAACTAATTCTTCCAATTTCTTTTAAATACATTCTAACAGGGTCATTAATATTAACGTCTTTCGTAATTTCCACATCATCTAAAATAATTGGTTCATCCACTAAATTAGATGGCACTTCCCCAGAACTTTCAGCATCTTCCGCATCTTCTTCCGTAACAACTGAAATACCAGCTTCTACAAAAGCATTATATAATTCATCTAAAGAATCACTATCCATCTCTAAGCCTTTTAGGGAAGCTGCTAATTCTTCATA
>CANPYA010000029.1 GCA_947587565.1 uncultured Bacilli bacterium
AAAATTGTTAAAGCCATTGATGATGTTATAGGTAATTTAAAAGTAGTTATTAATGAAACTAAAACCATTGTTAATTTAGGTAGTGTTTTAATACCTAAAAGAATTGAAGATATCAGTAATATCTATCATAAAATGAAATTAGAAGGTTATAATTTAGATTACTTAAATATTGAATATAATATTGAAGAAGTTAATAAAAAGATTCAAGACATTTTTAGTCGTTTAAATGTTTTAAATGTTGTTGATTCGGTTTTTGAACTTAAAACAATAATGGATTATTTTGATTCTTTATATAATGATTTTGATAAAGAAAAATTAACTAAGAATTTATATGAAGATTTTAAAAGAAGTATTTTAATTAAAGTAACTAAATTAGAAAAGATTAATAATGAATTATATCGGAAGATAGATGATATTAAATATAGCTATGATTTATCAGATGATGAAGTATTAGTTATTAGTGAAATAAAAGATGAATTTAATAACATTAGAGAATCTTATGATCATGTGGTTGAACTAGAACGCAGTAAATCTTTAGCGTATTCTCGTCTTTATAAAGAAATGGAAATCTTAAATAATAAATTAACTAAGTCCGAAGAAAAATTAAATGTCGCTTTAAGAACTTTAGGTAGTTTAAAAGAAGATGAAATTAGAGCGAGAGATCAATTAGATGAAATCAAAGATATTTTATCACAAGCGAAAGAAAGAGTAAGAAGTTATAAACTACCAGTTATTCCTAAAAATTATTATGTCGAATTATCCGAAGCTACTTTAGCTATTAATGAAATGATTAAGGAACTGGATAAAAGACCAATTTCGATTAAGACTTTAAATTTAAGAGTGGATACCGCGAGAGATTTAGTTTTAAAAGTCTATAATACGATTAATGAAACTGTTAAAACAGCGAAGATGGCCGAGACCGCCATTGTTTATGGTAATCGTTACCGGGTTAATAATAAAGAAGTTGATTTAGGTTTAACTAAAGCGGAGAATTCTTTCTATAAAGGTAATTTTAAAAATAGTTTAGAGAATGCGATTAATGCGATTAATGTTGTTGAACCCGGTATTCATGAAAGATTATTAGAGGAATATAAATAAAGGTGCTTTTAAGCATCTTTTTGTGAATTGGAGGATTAGATGGCTTTACAAAGAGGAATAGTAGAATTAGTACCCTATGATAGTAATTGGGTAAAAGAATATGAGAAAGAAAAAGAATTATTAGAAAGAGTTTTAAAAGATTTTATTTTAGAAATTCACCATGTTGGTAGTACATCCATTAAAGGATTATGGGCTAAACCAATTATTGATATTTTAATTGTTGTTAAAAGTTTAGATGAAATCCCTAAAATAGCTGAAATATTAAAAGATTATGATTATGAAAATAGAGGACCTCAAGGTATAGAGGATCGGATATTTTTTGCTAAAGGACCTGCAGATGCTCGGACTCATTATATTCATTTTACGGAACCTAAAAGTAATACTTACTATGATTTAGTTTATTTTAAAAGATATTTAAATGACCACTCAGAATATCTAAAAAAATATCAAGATTTAAAACAAAAGTTAGCTAAAGAATATACAAATGAAAGACCTAAATATACTTTAGGTAAAAAAGAATTTATTACAAATGTTATAAATTTAGCAAAGGAAGAGTATGATGATTAAAGTAGTATCTTTTGATATTGGAGGAACTTTACTTAAGGATGTTAAAGATAATAATTATAGTATTAAAGATTTAGCAAGTTTAATAAATAAACCATATGAAGAAGTTAAAATAGTTTATAAAGATGTTTTTCAAAAAAGTATGGGAACATTAGAGGAATTAGTAAATAATTTTTGTTTAAAATTAAATATAGAAGTAACTAAAGAAATAAAAGATTTTATTCAAAATAAATATCAAGATAGTAATGATATTAAAATGAATAATAAAGATATTGAATTAATTAAATATTTAAAAGAACATAATTATAAAGTTATTTTATTTTCTAATTCTTGTGTATTACAAAAGAGTAGTATTCCTAAAGAAGTGATAGATATTTGTGATGGGATATTTTATTCCTATGAATTAGGATATACTAAAAGTGATAAAAAAATTTATCAAATAATAGAAAATAAATTAAATTGTTTACCAGAAGAATTTTTACATATTGGTGATAATCTTCATAGTGATTATTTAATGCCTATACAAAATGGTTGGCATGCATTATATTATGGTGAGATAAATGATAAAGAAATTGATAATATTTTAGAGTTAGAAGAAATAAAAGATTATTTAAAAAAAGATTAATAAATAAATGAAATAGGTGTTTAAAAGACATCTATTTTTATGGTATAATTTTTAATAGAATAGAGTGGTGAATAGAAGATGACTTATCTTGACTATAGTGCAACGACCCCAATATCTTTAGAAGCTTTAGATACTTATGTAAGAGTATCGAAAGAATATATTGGTTCCGTAAGAGAAAATAATGTTTTAGGAGAAAAATCTAAAAAATTATTAATTGAAACAACGAAAGAAATTAGTAATATGTTTAATGTTATGGATAGTGAAATAATTTATACCAGTGGGGAAACGGAAGCGAATAATATGGCCTTAATCGGGGTAGCTTTAGCAAATATCAAAAGAGGTAAACATATTATTGTTTCAAAACTAGAAAATAGTACGATTTATAATATTTGTGAATATTTAGAAAGTATTGGTTATGAAATAAGTTATGTGGATAATGACCGTGATGGTTTAGTTAGTTTTGATGATTTAAAAAGATTAATTCGAGAAGATACTATTTTAGTGAGTATTGGGGCGGTTAATTCCGAAACTGGAGTAAGACAACCTTTAAAGATGTTAAGACAAATTATTAAAAAAGAAAATCCTAATACGATATTTCATTCCGATTTATCGGAAGCGATTGGTAAAACCAGTGTTAATTTCCGGGATATCGATTTAGGTAGTGTTTCATCTCATAAAATATATGGTCCTAAAGGAATAGGTTTTTTATATAAAAATAGTCAAGTTAAAATGACTCCTTTAATGTATGGGAGTAAGAATCCGAATTTTAAACCCGGAATACCACCTTTACCTTTAATCGTCAGTATGAAAGTGGCATTAAAAGATGCCATAAAAGAAATTGAAAAAAGAGAAAGATATATAACCCTTTTAAATGAAAGAATAGTTAGTAAGTTAGAAAATTTAGAAGGAGTTAAAATAAATAAAACAAAATATTCTATACCGCATATTTTATCTTTAAGTTTTGATAAAGTAGATGCCCGAATTTTAGCTCAAAGTCTTGCTAATCGGGAATTTTATGTCGAATGCAAAGAAGAAAATGTTATTGCTGGTAGTGTAATGGCTATCTATAATGATTTAGAAAGAAGTAAGTCTTATTTAAGAATTAGTTTATCCCATTTAACAACTGTTTTAGAAATTAATAGATTTTTAGAAGTTTTTGAGTTAGAATATATGAAACAAAAAAATTTAATCGGTGGGTGATATAGGTGGAAAAGATTATTACCATAAAATATGGCGAATTATCAACTAAAAAAGATAATCGGAATTTCTTTATTAAAATACTTAATAATAACATAGCTAAAGTTTTAGGGGATAAAGCCTTAGTTACTTATGACTTTGGGAGAATGTTTATTAAAGTTAATGATAATTATTTTGATGAAGTAATTAATAAATTACAAAAAGTATTTGGAATCCATGAAATAGTTGTGGCTTATAAGTTATCTAACAAAGATTTAGATAGTATTAAAAATAATTTATTAGAGTTACTAAATGATAAAGAATTTAAAACTTTTAAAGTTGAAGTTAAAAGAAGTGATAAGAATTATCCTTTAAATAGTGTGGAATTAAGTAAAGAACTAGGTAGTTTTATTTTAAAAAGTATACCTAATTTAAAAGTTGATGTGCATAATCCTGAAATGCTTATTAATGTCGAAGTAAGACTTAATGAAATACTCATCTATTTTAATGGTCTTAAAGGTTTAGGGGGCTATCCCGTATCTAGTTTAGGTAAAGGTATCTTAATGCTTAGTGGCGGAATTGATTCACCAGTGGCGGGATATCTTGCTATTAAAAGAGGCATGAAGTTAGAGGCTATCTATTTTGAAAGTCCTCCTCATACTAGTGAAGCGGCTTTAGATAAAGTTAAGAAACTAGCCCAAAAATTAGCGGTATATAATAATGATATTAAATTACATATTATTAATTTTACGGAAATTCAAGAAGCTATTTATAAAAATATACCGAAAGAATATTTAATTACGATTATGAGACGGATGATGTATCGGATTAGTGCTATTGTGGCGAGTCGCATTAATGCTAAAGTTATTGTTAATGGAGAATCAATTGGTCAAGTAGCAAGTCAAACTTTAACAAGTATGAGTGTTATTAATGAAGTCGTAAGTATTCCGGTAATAAGACCAGTGGCTTGTTTTGATAAATTAGAAATAATTGATATTGCCAAAAAAATCGATACATTTGAAACTAGTATCTTACCTTATGAAGATTGTTGTACAATTTTTGTTCCCGAACACCCGGTTATAAATCCCGATAAAACTAAAGCAAGAGAATATGAAAAATTAATCAACTTTGAGGAAATGATTTATAAAGCGGTTAAAGAAAGAAAAGTTATTACTATTAGTCAAAATGATGAATTAGAATATCAAGATTTATTATAAGTATGAAATTAAGATATTAAACCATAATATAAATGGTGATAATATGTTAAGAGGTAATAGTTATTATAAAAGTAGTGATCTATTAGATAATAGTTTTAAAGGAAGAATGAATAGTTTTTTTAATCCATATGGTTATAATATCGAAAGTAATCAAAAAGATTTAACCAATAGGGAAAAAGAGGCTTTTAAAAGTAAGTCCCATAATGAAAGAAAAAAGATAAGTAAATAAACTCTACAAAATTTTGTAGATGTTTTTTTTAAATTTAATTTACAAAAGAATATTTGTCCTTTATAATTATATTGGAAAGTAGAGTAGTAAGAAGTATGACTAAAAAGTTTATATTTATTAATAATTGTTTAAAGCAATTACAAGAAAGAATACCGGATAGTATGATTGTTAAAGCCGATTTTATTCGTTTTCAAGATGGTTCTGGGAAAGTAGTGTTACCAACGGAATGTAGGGATCAAGATGTTTATATTGTATGTGATGTGAATGATAAAACTCCTAATCCATATTCTTTACATAGTTTATCTCCAGATGATCATGTAAGAGATATCTCCAGAACTATTGGAGCATTAAAAGGTAATCCCGCCCGTAAGAATTTAATTATTCCATTTCAACCATATGGTAGACAACACAGAAGAGTTTTTGGAGAATCTACCGAAGCTGCTGATTTTTTAAGAGAATGTTATTATTTAGGATTTCATAATATTTTAACAGTTGATTCCCATGATGTTAATGTGGCCTCTGCTATTTCAAAACATAATTTTGATAATATGTATGTTACTAATGAATTATTAATTGAACTAGTTAAAAAAGAGAAAATAAATATTAATAAACCCGAAAATATTTTAATTTGTGCTCCTGATGAAGGTGCCCAAACTCGAGCTCGCCATTTTGCGGATCGTTTTGGTTGTAATCATGCATTCTTTTCTAAAAGAAGAGATGTTACAAAAATAGTTGATGGTAAAAATCCTTTAGAATCAAAACAATATGTTGGTTTTAGTCCTGAAGGAAAAACAGTTATTGTTGTTGATGATATGATTTCTTCTGGGGGAACAATTATTGAAACTGCTAAAGAATTAAAGTTAATGGGTGCTAAAAAGATTTATGTTTGTGCAACATTTGGTTTGTTTACTAAAGGAACTAAAGATTTTATTGAGGCTTATAAAAATGGTATTATTAATAAAACTTATATTTCTAATTTAACTTATCTTGCTGAACAATCTATGGAAGGTATTGAAGTAGTAGATGGTACTAGACAACTTTTAAATTGTATTAATGCAATTCATGATGGTAAAGAAAATATTTCTGAAGAATTAGAAAATAGTTTTATTTCAGTAAGAGAATTATTAGAAAAAGATAATTAATTTAAAAATGTGCCACAGTGTGGCACATTTTTAAATTGGATATAATAAAACATTTAATTTTCAAAATATTCCACTCAGTGAGGGAATTTTATCATTGGGTTTATTATTTGATTTTTTTAGTAAGAAGTTAGAAAATTTAAAAAAGTGCCGCAGTGCGGCACCTTTTAATAGATTCGAATATATTTTATTTTATATCAATTATTTTCAATTTTGCAGACGGTGTCTGCACAATCTAATATTAAGATGACATAAAATTTAGAATGTGAACACACTGTGTTCACAATTTGTTTAAAACTTAATTTTAATTTGGTATTTAAAATTGTCCAATCAGTGATTGGACAATTATTAAAATCATAAATTTGTTAAATAAATATTAATTTAATTAATAAATTATCTTAAAAATTTTATTGTTTAAAAAAGTTGACGCAGTGCGTCAACAATTCATTTATAGTTTATTTAAAATACTTTTAATGGACAAAAATTTTAAGTGAAAGGATTTATAGTTTGATAAATTTAATTAAAATGTATCATTTATAATATTTTTCAATTTGGCGCTCAGTGAGCGCCAAAATAAATTAGACATAGGTATAAGCAAATATTATTTAAAAAAATATAGACAATTTTATTACTTTATTTCAAAAAGTGCCGACACTGTCGGCACAATTAATGTGGAGTCATTTTGTGTAATTATTGCCAATTAAAGATAAAAATGAACAAAATTATTATATCAATTAAGTAAAAGGTGCTACAGCGTAGCACCAATTTAATATATGATGCTTTTAATTAAAAATTAAGGTAACAAATTAGAAAAAATATGAAAAAAGATATAGTCGTTCTAACCTAGTCTATATGAAAAATTTTATTTGGAATTTCCAATTGTGCACGCACTGCGTGCACAATTTACATATTTTATTGAAAGTTTTAAAAAAGCTGAAAAGCGTACACATTGTATACGCAATTATAAGATTAAAAAAGGTGGCTCAGTGAGCCACCAATTCAAATTTAATATATTATCGTCAAAAAATGACAAATTTTTTAAATTTAATATGCTATAGTAACCAATCGAGGTGGGGTTTATGGAAACAAAAACTAAAGATTACTATAGTGAAATAGTAAATTATATTGAAGATTTAGAAGTAAATAAAAGAGTTAGAGAATTAAAAGATAATTATGATACTTTGTTAACTTATTGGAATATTGGTAAATCGATTGTGGATGCTCAAGGTGGGAAAATTAGGGCTAAGTATGGTGATGCTTTAATTAAGAATTGGGGCAGCAAATTAGAAGAAAAATATGGAAAAAGGTATGGACGATCTAATTTATTCTATATGAAACAATTTTATTTGGAATTTCCAATTGTCCACGCACTGCGTGGACAATTTACATGGACTCACATAAAAACACTTTTGCCTATTAAAAATAAAAATGAAAGAAATTATTATATTAACCAAGTAATATTAAATAATTTATCAAGTAGAGAACTTATTAATGAGATAAAAAATAAATCATTTGAAAGATTATCATATGCTGATAAAGAAAATGTTAAATTAATAACAAATGAAAATAGTAATAAATTAACTTTAAATGATATGTTAAAAGATCCAATTATTATAAATATACCAAATAAAGAAAATAAATTAGATGAAAAAGTTATTCATAAATATTTAATTCAAATGTTAGAAAATAAGTTTCTAGAGTTAGGTGTTGGTTTCACTCTAGCTGGTCATGAGTATAAAATAAAATATGAAGATAGAGTATATAAAATAGATTTATTATTTTTTAATGTTAAATTAAATTGTTATATTGTAATAGAGGTAAAAAATAGAGAAGTATTACCCCAAGATATTGGACAGTTAGAATTTTATATGAATTGTATAGATATGCAAGTAAAAGAAAAATATAATAATAAGACTTTAGGGGTTTTAATAGTAAAAAAGAAAAATCAATATGTTATTGAATATATATCAAATAAAGAATTATTATACTTAACAACATTTATAATTAAATAAGTCAAAAAGTAGTCAACTTATTCCAATATCTTTATTTACAAAACAAAAATAGTCATTTATAATGATATGTAGAGGTGTAAATTTATGAAAATATTATCAGTAAATGCTGGTAGTTCATCATTAAAATTTAATTTAATTGAACTTCCAGAAGAAAAAGAATTAATTAGTGGTTATTTTGAAAAGATAGGACTAGAAGATAGTTTCTATAGTATCAAAATGCATGGAGAAAAGACTAAAAAGACAGTTAGTATTAAAGATCATGCTGAAGCAATTAAGTATTTAATTGATGAATTAATTGGTAACAAAGTAATTGCTTCTTTAGAAGAAATTGATGGAGTTGGTCATCGTTTAGTTCATGGTGGAGATAAATATAACAAATCAGTTATTATTGATGATGAAGTTATTAAGACTGTCTCTGAACTATCTAGTTTAGCGCCGCTTCATAATCCAGCGAATATTGTGGGAGTAAAAGCATTTAGAGAAGCTATGCCTAATACGCCAATGGTTGGAGTTTTTGATACAGCATTCCATCAAACTATGGAAGAAAAAGAATATCTATATCCTGTCCCAATGGACTGGTATCGTAATTATGGCGTTCGGAAATATGGTTTCCATGGAACAAGTCATAAATATATTACTAAAAAAGTTCAAGAAATGTTAGGCAAAGAAAATGTTAATATCATCAGTTGCCATGTTGGTAGTGGTGGATCTTTATGCTGTGTTAAAGATGGTAAAAGTATTGATACCACTATGGGCTTTAGTCCTAATGCCGGTATTATGATGGGTACTCGTTCTGGGGATATCGATTATTCAATGATTCCTTATTTAATGCAAAAAACTGATATGTCTATTGCGGAGATTGATAATGCTTTAAATAAACAAAGTGGCTTACTTGCTATCAGTGGTAAATATTCTGACCATAGAGATATCGAAACAGGTATGGCTGAAGGCGATGAAGCAAGTATTTTAGCGAACGATATGTATGTTGATAAAATAGTTTCTTATATTGCTCGTTATTATGTTAAATTAGATGGTAAAGTTGATGCTTTAGTATTTACGGCCGGTTTAGGTGAAAATGCTCGGGAATTTAGAGAAGAAGTTGTAAATAAACTAGGTTCTTTAAGAATGTATATCGATAAAGAAGAAAATAATAAAATTGCTTCTTACCTAGATAAATCTGAAGGTAAAATTTCAAGCGAAGAAAGTGAAAACCCAATCTATGTTATTCCAACTAATGAAGAATTAATGATTGCTCTTGATACAATGGAACTAATTAGTTAGCGGGTGGTTAAAATAATAAACAAAAATTTATTAAACAAAATCTATAAGGAAATAAAAAAGTATGACAATATTGTAATTGCGAGACATATTGGACCTGATCCGGATGCCATTGCTAGTCAAATTGCCCTAAGAGATAGTATTAAACTAACTTTCCCAGAAAAGAAAGTTTATGCAGTTGGAGCGGGTGTTTCCAAATTCAAATCATATGGCACATTAGACCATCCTAATTATGCGAATATTACTGATGCTTTATTAGTGGTTTTAGATGTACCTAATATGAACCGGGTCGATATCGAAGAATTACAATATAAAAGTATTTTAAAAATAGATCATCATCCAAAAGAAGATATTATTGGTAATGTGGACTGGACAGATGAGACAAAATCTAGTACTAGTCAAATGGTTTGTGAATTAATATTAAATACTAAATTAAAACTAAATCAAAAAATTGCCGAAAATCTTTTCTTAGGCATTGTTTCTGATAGTGAGAGATTCTCTTTAAAAAATACCACTTATGAAACTTTTGAAACTGTAAGTAATTTAATTAAAGTAAGTAATATTAACTTTCCCGAATTATATGATATTTTATACACGAGACCCTTTAATGAACATAAGTTTATTGCGTTTATCACCAATAATTTAGTAATTGATGAAAATAAATTTGCTTATATCAAAATAAGTGATGCCGATTTAAAAGAATTTAATGTTGATGCCTCAACTCCTTCTAATTTAATTAATGGTTATAATTTCATTGATGAAATATTAGTTTGGATGTTTGTAACCGAAGATGTTAAAAATAATCAATATAAAATAAGTATTCGTTCTCGGGGTCCAGTAATTAATACAATTGCAAACAATTATAATGGTGGGGGGCATAAATTTGCTTGTGGAGCAAGACTTACCGAAATGGCCGATGTTGATAACTTAATAAAAGACTTAAGCAAGGCTTGCTTAGAATATGAAAAAAATAAAGAGTTATAAATTAAAAAAAGGTAGTATTTATGAAATAACTTTAGAAACGGGAGAAAAAATTAATCTCTATGATGATGTTATTCTTAAATATGGCCTTTTATTATCTAAAGAAATAGATGATAAAGATTTTAAACAAATTTTAGAAGATAATAGTTATTTAGAAAGTTATCATATTGCCCTTAAATATATAAGTTATAAATTAAGAACGGAAAAAGAGATAATTAAAAGGCTAAGTAAATATAGTAAACAAGCCACTAATTACACTTTAAATAGATTAAAAGAAGAAGGATACTTAAATGATGAGTTATATATTAAATCTTATATTAATGATGCCATTAATTTAAAAGTCGTAGGACCAAATAAAATATTATATGAGTTAAAAAAATTAGGTTTTAAAGAAAAGGCTATTCATAATTATTTAGATACTTTTGCAAGTGATGTGTGGCTTGATAAAATTAAGAAAGTAACACTTAAAAAAATAAATAGTAATCATAATTTATCCGGTCTTTTATTAAAGCAAAAGATAATGCAAGAATTATTAACCAGAGGTTTTTTTAAAGAAGATATAATGCGTGTTTTAGATAATTATGAATTTCCAGATAATAAAGATGTTTATGAAAAAGAATATACTAAATTAAAAAATAAATTAAGTAAAAAATATAGTGGGGAAGAGTTAGAATATCAAATAAATATCCATTTATTAAAAAAAGGGTTTAAAAAAATTGATTAGCAATTAAGTTAATCAATTTTATTTTGTTTTAATTAGCACTGTTAGTAGTACTACTATTGGCTAAATTATTTAAGTAAATACCATATTGACGATCTAGAGTTGAATCAACAATATTCATATTATAAAGTTCGCGATAATATTTCATAGAGTTTAGAGAGATATCTTTGTCACTACTCATTTTTTCATTGGCTAAAGTTTCAATTATTTCATCTTTCATATCTTCTAGTTTAGCTTTATCTTTAGAAGCATTACGATATATGACATGATAACCAAGTTCGGTAGTAATAACTTTTTTACTATATTCCCCATTCTTTAATTTATATAAGGCATCTAATAATTCATCATAATTACTATCTAAATCACTATAATTAATATAACCCATATTGCCATCTTTATCTTTAGTGCTTTCATCTTCCGAATATTCTTTAACTAATTTTTTAAAAGTATCTAATTTATTTTCATCTTTACTTTCATTTAGTTTTTTAATAACTTCTTCGGCTTTCTTCTTGGCAGCACTTTCAGCTTCTTTCTTTTCATCAGAAGTCATACTATCTTTAACTTCAGGGGTAATTAAGATTTGATATACTTCCACGTCTTCTTTAGCATCTTTATCATAGTAGGCTTTAATTTCTTTATCAGTTACTATACTTTTAGCATATTCTTCAATAGCATGTGATTGCATATAACTCATATAAAGATAATTTTCATAAGCCTCTCTATCAGTATAACCCGTTTGATTTCTTAATTCTGTTAAGAATTCTTGTTCTCCTCCTAAACTTTCAACTTGAGCATCAACAAAATTTTTAGCATTTTCTTTCGCTTCATCAACATAATCAGCAAATTCTTTTTCTAAAATATAAGTATCTACTAATTTAATGGTAGCATCTAGACCAAAACTATTTTTTAATTCTTCAAATAGTTCTTCGGCACTAATCATATGTTCTTCATCACCTTTTTTAAAGGTAACAACTGCTTCCTCTCCATTTTTAAGTGTTGGTATTTTTCCACATCCGCCTAATAATAAAAGACAGACTAAACTCAATAATATTCCTTTTTTCATATTTTCCTCCCATAAAAGTATTATAACACAGGTATTAAGCCAATTACAATGAAATTAAGCACTCAC
>CANPYA010000030.1 GCA_947587565.1 uncultured Bacilli bacterium
CAGCATTATCTTTTAAACTTAATAAATAAGTTGGTTTATTATTTAAATTAATTAAAAGTGGGAATGATGCTTCATAATCTTTTTCTTGGACTAAACCTTCGGCAGAGGCCATCGCACTATATTCTTCCGCACCAGGAGAGGCATAATAATTAGTTTCTTTAGTTCTTAAATTGACTAGAATAAATCCTAAATTAGATTCATCACTAGAAACTGATGTAATACCTGTATATAAATAAACATCATCATCCATAACTAAATAATTATAACCTTCGGTAGTATTAATAACATCTTTTTGGCCAAAGATAGAGTTCCAAAAACCATTGCGATATTCACCCCAGTTATCAACTTGTTCAATAACAAGACTAGCACTATAAACATGATCTACCCAAGTAGGTATTTCATCTTTGGTATATTTTTTACTTTCCCCGGTAATTGGATCTAAAATAACAGCGCCATTAATTTCTTTTTTCATACCAACCCCAATATATTTAACTGTTGGGACTATCCAATAAGGATGACCTTCGTTATCAATTTCAAAAGATGCTTCATCAAATATGGTAAATGGATAACTAATTCGAAGTTTTCTATTTAAATCTTCAAAAAAGTAAGCACTTGGAACATAACGCATTCCTTTATCTAATTCTTCTAAAGATGAACTACCATTAACAGAATTAACTTTAATATAACCTTTAATACCATCTTTACGATTAGTAAAATATTTAATTAAACCAGCATATTCTAATGGCGTAACCCGTACTATTTCATTATTATAATTTATTTGGGTATATAAATCACTAACATAAAATTGACTAACCCAAGAAGTAAATTCACCCATTTTCCGGTCTCCTAATTTTTGACTACTATCTTTATCAATTAAAGGAGTTTTTGTAAAATCAACTAAAGCAACATCTTTAACAAATTCATGGGTTTCATCAACACTTATTCTTTCACTATAACTTTTGGCACTAAATAATGGGGATACAATAAAATTGATTAAAATAATTAAAACAATCAATGTTGGAATAGCAATAGTTAGACAAGTAGTAAAACGATTAATTTCAGAACGTCTTCCTCTTAATACATAAGTAATGTCACTTGATAAATTAACAAAAATGATAATTACTAACACCATAAATAGATATGTCCAAAATAAAGGACTACTTAAATTAATGGGTGGCAACATAAAATAATAAAGTAATAAAGCAATCACTACAACAATCAAAACATTAATAATATTTTTTTTCATATCTTCCTCTTTTCTTAATTCCATTATACCATTATTTTTATATAAATAAAAAGACTATTTAGTTCGCACTAATTTAGCCTTTCTTTCTAAATTAACTATTTCATAATTTGTAACTGAATGATTACTTAAATCATAGTCTACAAAATCTTCTTCACTATCTAAAAATAATTTTACTGATAAATCAGAAACAATAGGCATAGCTACAATACCATTAATCGCGGATTCTGTAATTTTGGTAATATTTTCATCAATATTAATTAACATCGCAAAATAATATTCGGTATTAATTATTTTCTTGATAAAATAAAGCCAAAATTGTAAATCTTTAGCATAAGGAATAGTTAAATGTTCTTTATTTAAATTAATTGTTCCTCTTTGCAGATATTCTTGATATTGTTCATAGTAAGCATATCGTGATTCTTCTAAGGCATGGAGTAGTTCATTAATACTTTTTATTTGTTTAGATGAATCTTTAACTACTACTTTATTTATAACTTTTAAAAAGCCATTACCTAAATCAGTTGTTACAAAATTACCAAATTTTTCTTTAATGTTTTTTAGTATTTGATAAATAATAGCAAAATATAAATGCTCTCTACTTAAAACATTAATTAATTTAGAATCTAGTGATGCATCAATTTCCATATCAGGTAAAAGAAAATCTTCTAATTTAATGGCGATTGGTTTAGTATCATTTAAAATGATATTATAATCTTTTAAAAATTTTTCGATTATATAATCTTTTTCATGTTCATCGCTTAAACAAATATGTTGATGAGCATTCTTTTCAATAATACTTTTTTCTAATAATTTGATATTTTCCATAGGAGTTTATTCCTTTCTGCATTGAAGATTATATCATTTATTTTCTATTTTGTGTTAAATATTTGTTATTTTCCTACTAAAACTACCCGATTTATCTTTTTTAGATAGGTAGAATTTACTGTTAATTCTGTTTTAACAACTTGCATATCACTACCTGACGCATGAATTATATAAGGTTTATTATTATCATCACCAATATATAACATCACATGACCACTTTGAAATAATAAACTTGGTTCCGTATTTTTAATTAGATTTAATTTTTCGGTTGGAGTTTTATTTTCCAAACTCGTAATAGATCCGACACTTTTATTTTGACTAGATGTATTTCTTGGGAAGGTAAAACCAAATACTCTATACAAATTACTTGCAAAACTTGAACAATCAACTCCATTATCAAGACCACCCCAACTATAATTGGTACCTAAATATTTAGTAGCTAACTCAATAATATTTTCTTTAGTATAAGATAGATAACCTATACTAGCCTTATCTTTAGAAATGCTTACATTAGTCATTTTAACAAAACCATCACTACCTTTAGTAGGTAATATAACATTTAAATTATTATTAGTACTACCAACAAAAGGTAATTTAACACTCATATCTAAAGTAACATTATTTATATTTACTGCTGGTTCTGTAATAACAATAAAGTTTTTATTATTAATAAGATAATTTAGGTCATTATCTTTAGCATAAGCCACATTATCTTTTAAAACCCAGCCAGCATAGAAAGGACTTAATACAAAATACCATTCTTTATCTAAACTTTCATGAATAATTAGAACTGGGGTATTAACATGTAGTTCAGTTTCTTGTAATCTATCAAAATCTTTTTTATTTTTATTATCATAAAAATGAATATTAGTTGGAAAACTTCTTAAGTTAGTTCTTTTAACAATGATACCTTTCGTAATACTATTTAAATCAATGATGTTATCTAAAGCTCGGTTATCTAAAATACTTTGGGTATTCGTACTATTTAATTCTAATTCCCCATCATATTTTGGTAACTTAGGTAGATTATATGTCGTAATATATTCTTTAATTTTTTCTTTACTTAAACTTTTAATATTATTGATATCATAATACATATCAGTTTTATTAATGATTTTTTTATTATATTCAAATATTTCATCAGTTGTTAAAATAACGGGATTTTGATTAGCTTCCGTATTATTATCAGGTTTAGGATTGGCACTAGTATTTGGTTTAGTATCTGTATTAGTACTAGGTTTTGTTTCACTATTAGAACTATTATTTTCATTAGTTTTAGAATTATCCACTACAAGATTATCATTAGGAGTACTTTCATTATTATTTGGTACTTTTTTAATTATTAATCCACCATTAATTAAATCATCGATAGTTAAATATTTATTTTCTATCATATCCTTCAAAGTATAAACATCTCCATCAAAATATTTTATGGCTATGTTAGAACTTTTGCTACAGACTAAATAATATGTGTATTCACTATCTTTAAATAACTCTTCTTCATAGTCATCACACATAGTAGTAACATTTGTTATCTTAAAAACATTGACCATTATTTTATCTTTCTTTAAGGTATTATTAATTTTAGGAATACTACTATAAATTAACATTCCATTAATAATTAGAAGAGTTATAAAAATATAAAATAGCGTATTATTTTTCAAGAGAACCACCTTAATATTATTATGTTTAATTTAATTAATTTTATTATACTTGCATTATATTAATTTAATAATCTTTTCCCAAGGAAATTTCTCATTTCCAAAATGATAATCTTTAGTTACTTCGGCATATTTAACATTTTTTAAATTTAAACTTTCAATAATATTTTTAGGACTAAAATCAAAATTTTCTAAAACAATTTGTTTAATTTTAGCAACTGGAATTTTATTAGTATTAAAGGTTTCGATATCAACCATAACTGGTTTAGATACCCCAATGGCATAGGCCACTCTTACTTCACATTCTTCGGCTAAATTACTCGCTACAATATTTTTCGCCACAAACCTCGCATAATAAGCGGCACTCCGGTCAACTTTAGTATAATCTTTACCACTAAAAGCTCCTCCACCATGATGGGCAAGACCGCCATAAGTATCAACCATTATTTTTCTACCCGTTACACCCGTATCCGCAACTGGACCACCAATTACAAAACGACCGGTTGGATTAATTAAAATTAAAGTATCTTTTGTTAAATATTCTTTTGGTATTACTTCTTTTAAAACATATTTAATAATTTCTTCTTTTAAGAGTTTTAAATCTTTATCTTCGTCATGTTGACAAGAAATTACGATTGCTTTGACATAATTCTTATTATTATTTTCTTCTAAGGTAACTTGAGCTTTACCATCTGGTCTTAAACCGGTAATGATATTTTCTTTTCTTACTATTTCTAATCTTTTTGTTAACTTGTGAGCAAGATTTAATGCAAGAGGCATATAGTTTTCGGTTTTATTAGTGGCATAACCATACATAATTCCTTGATCTCCTGCTCCAATATCTTCTTTATCAACCCCTTGAGCAATATCCGGGGATTGTTTACTAATATTAATGATAATGTCACAAGTATTGCCATTAAATAATAATTCATCTTTAGAATAACCAACATCATTAATAACCCCTCTTACTATTTTTTCAATATCAGGTGAACACTTACTAGTAACTTCTCCCATAATATAGACTTTGTTTTGACTAATTGCCACCTCACAAGCCACTTTGGAATCCTTATCTTCCTCTAGGTAAGCATCTAAAATAGAATCCGCTATTAAATCACTCAATTTATCGGGATGACCAAAGGTTACTGATTCTGCTGTAAATAATTTTTCCATATATACTTCTCCTTCTAATTTACCTCAAAAGAAAAAGCACTTAAAGATAATCTCTCTAAATGCTTGATTATCCTTATCTTTCGGTATTTACCGTAGGATTTAGCACCTAATTAAATAGGTTGCTGGACTTCGTCGGGCCTATTCCCTCCATCACTCTTAATAAGGTAAATTTTTAAAAATTATTTATAACTTAATTATAAGCAAAACATATTTATTTGTAAATATCTTATTTGTATATTATTTAATCATTAAAGCATACGTTTGAAGTACACCAATGGTATCTTCTATATCAAAATAATCCTTTATATAAAAGCCACATTTTTTATAACAATTTATTGCTTTTGTATTGTTTTTTAATGGACACATAACTAAAATTTTAGCATTCTTTTCCTTATATAAAAATTCTGATAATTTATTTATTGCTGAACTACCAATTCCTTTATTATGTTCATTTAATTCACCAATAAAGATATCCATTTCATAGATATTATTACCTTTTAATTTGTATAGTTCTTTATCTTTTTCATCTAATAATTTATATTGAATTATTCCGACCGGTTTTTGATTATATTCAATCATATAAACTGGAACTTTGGCATTCTTTAATGTTCTAGGATAATATTTTTCTTTTATTTCTTTATAATTTAACTTTCTCTGTTCAAAACTAGAATATATTTCTTCTTCTTGATACCACTTTTCTAATAATTTATAATCTGAGTCTATATCTTGTAATAATCTAATATTAACATTAGCCATAAATTCATCCTTTTTTACTATTTAATTTTTAATTGTTTCTTATTTTGTTTTTCTTCTCTTGAATATTCGAAGATATTAGAATTAATAAAAATTCTTTTATTATCATAATCAATAGTAACTTCAGCATCATAAGGTAAAATACATCTTGGAACCGAATGACCAAAATTGACATTATAAAGTACGGGAGTATCTAAATCATTAAATACTTTTTTATATACTTCTTTATATTCTTCATAGTATTTTTCATCAATTGGTTTACCTACAATTACACCTTTAACAAGTTTAAAAATATTTCTATTCTTCATTTCTAATAACATTTTTTCTAATTCTTGAGGACTTATTCTTAACTCAGATGTTTCTAAAAATAAAATCTTTTCTTGCCATTCGGAATCTGTTGGAAAAATTTCATACTTCTTATAAACTTCTAGGGCACCTGGGTAAGTAAGTCCCGTTAAAGCATCATAAATACTCTCTAAACAACCACCATATAATTTTCCGGTTACAACACCCTTACCATTAAGAGTTTCATACCCATGTTCTTCTTTATGCATTACTCTTGGTTTACCAATTTCATCTTTTCCATAATCTAATCTATCTTCATACCAAATTGGACTAGAAGTTATTTCAAAACTCTCACCATCACCAAAAAACTTTTCAAAATAATATTTAGTATAAGGCAACATTTCATTATCTAATTCAGCAAGATCTACTAATAAACATGGTCCATAAAATGTTGATAATCCTAATTTATTTAACATTAAATGATTATTAGTTGTATCAGAAAAACCGGTAAATATTTTAGGATGTTTTCGAACTGCTTCTTTAAATTCTTGATCTTCCATTAAGTAAGTAAAAGTTTTGTATGTATCATCACCACCAATTGCGGTAATAATCGCTTTAATACTATCATCCATGAATGCTTGCTTTAAATCTGCTGCTCTATCTTCAGGATGATCCGCCAAATAATTTAAATCTTTCAAGGCATTAGGCATAATAACAGGTTCTAATCCAAACTCTTTTAATCTTTTTATTCCAATTTCTAATTCATGTTCACAATAAGGCATTCCTAATAAACCTCTTGATAAACTTACTATAGCTATTTTATCGCTTTTTTTTAATGCATATGGTTTCATTTTTATTATCACTCCTTTATTAATTTATTTATTTTCTATTTCTTTAGTTTCAATTACTAATTTATCAAAATCCGAAATATAATTTTTATCTTGAATAATTCTATATTTTTCATATTCATTCTCTGCTTTCTCTATTGCTTGTTTATGTGAAATACTACCTTTTCCTTTTAAAATTTCATAATGCAAAATATTTAAAGCATTTGATACTTCTTTTTGCCAATCATTCATATACATAGGAATATTTCTTTCAGCATTATTTTCAGCCATGTCTAAAAATAAATTAACTAAGTTATTCAACTGTTTAATTTCTTTTTCATCTAAATAATTTTTAGCAATAGTAACATCAGATTTTAAAATCTTTCCATCAGGTGATTTTTCCCAAGTAGTTAAACCCATATTTTTCTTTTTAGAATCAACGCGGTTATAAATAATTTCGGCTGCTGTTTGACCAGTTATCGCATAGTGAAATTTATTTTGAATTGTTTTATAAAAGTCTAAAGCTATATCACTATTCTTGTCATAATCTATTGAACATTCTGCAAAAATATCAGTAAGTTTTTGATAAAACATCCTTTCACTTGTTCGAATTAACTTAATTCTTTCAAGTAATCTATTAAAATACTCCTGGTCAGATTTTTGAACTTTCATAAATCTATCATCATTTAAAGCAAATCCTTGAACCATATAATCTTTAATTACTTTATTAGACCAACTTCTAAATTTAATTGCCTTTTTAGAATTTACTCTAAATCCAATAGAAATAATCATATCAAGATTATAATATTTTGTATTATATAATTGTTTACCAGAATTACCCACATGTTCCATTTTGGAACATGTGATACTTTCTTCAAGTTCCCCATCATTATATATATTATTTATATGCTTAGTAATAGCAGGTCTTTTAACGTTAAAAAGAATTGCCAAAGCTTCCGTACTAAGCCAAACATCCTCATTTTCCAGTAATACTTCTACTTTAGTATTACCTTCCTCATCATTATAAAATAGAATATTTTTTTCACTACCTATTAGTTTATCTTTCACATAAACACCTCCTTAACATTTAATAAGTAATTTTATATATATTATACAATTATTTATAATCTTAAACAATTAATTTATATTGTTTTAAATTCAAACAAAAAAGTATTAACAACTGAATGCTAATACGTTTTCAATTTGATATTAATCATTATTTTATTTTATTAATCTATTTTTAAACGCAAATGATTGGCAACTAAATTTTTTTAATTCACTTTATCATCTATTTTTTTACTAATGTCTTTTAGTGTTTCCAAATAAGCTTTTTCTACAGGACTAATTTCTTTTACTTGATATTTTTTATATTCACTTTTTGCTTTTTTTATTGCCTCATCATGACTTATAGTACCGGCACCAATTAAGGCTTGTTCTCCTGTAGTTGATAAAATTGAATCAAGTTCTCTTATATAATCTTCCATATACATTTGTTTATGCCTAATCGCTTGAATTTCAGCAAAATCAAAGTATCCTGATACTAAATTATTTAAAATTTTTAATTCTTCCTCAGTTAAATAATTTTTAGCAATGACTACATCACTCATAACTGGAATATCACCACTAAAGGTTGTAAGGCCCATAAATGGTTTTTCTGAATCAGCTCTTTCATAGATTATTTCTGAAGCAGTATGACCATGAGTTGCAAAATGAAGTTTATTTTGCACAATTTTAAAAAACTCAATAGATTTTTCATCCTTTGGATTATAATCAACTGCAGTGGCATATAAATCTAAAACTTGGCGGTAGAGAACTTTTTCTGAAGATCTGATATCCTTTATTCTAGCTAGTAATTCCTTCCAGTAATTGCCACCAGCATTGCCTTTGAGACGTTCATCATCTAATGTGAATCCCTTAATCATATATTCTTTTAATCTTTCAGTAGCCCATTTTCTAAAATTAGTAGCTATTTTAGATTTAATACGATATCCTAAAGAAATAATCATATCTAAATTATAATATTTAACATTTCTTTCGACATTTCTATTACCTTCATTTTGAACTGTCAAGAATTCCTTGACAGTTGAAAACTCATCCAATTCATGTTCATCAAATATATTTTTAATATGTAAACTTATATTTTGCTTAGTTGTTTTATATAATACAGCCATTTGTTGTTGCGTTAACCAAATTGTTTCATTTTCTAATTTTACATCAATTTTAGTCTCTCCATCATCTGATTGATAAATAATTATGCTATTAGATTCGTTCTTATTTTCCATTTTCTCTCCCATACTATAACAAAAAAGGAATGTTAATCTTTATAATAGATTATCCATTCCTATTTGAATTATAAACATTAACTATTGCTATGTATTTTTATTTACCACAACAATTTTTGTATTTCTTGCCGCTTCCACAAGGACATGGATCATTTCGTCCAACTTTTGTTACTCTTTTAGGAGTACTTTTAACAGTTTCTTTACCATCATTAGCAACTCCCTTTAAAGTTTGTTTTCTTTCGGTATTTTGTCTAACTTCCGCCTTAAGTAAGAATTGAGCAGTTAAATCTTCAATTTTAATTAATAAATTATCAAACATTTCAAAACCTTCCATAGTATAAGCTTGAATTGGGTTTGTTTGACTATAACCACGAAGACCAATACCTTCTTTTAAATGTTCCATGGCACTCATATGTTCAACCCAGTTAGAATCGATTATTTTTAAAGATATGGCCTTTTCAAATTCATTCATTAATGGAGCATCAATCATTTTCTTTTCATAATCAGCAATAACTAAATCATAAATTTTATCTCTTAATTCTTCATCATCCAATGCTTCAACATCTTTTAATTTTAAATTATCATTCTTTAAATAGTTAGCATTGACATATTCCACTAATTCTTTTTTATTTTCACTAGTTAATTTACCATTTTCAGAATAATGACTTTCTACTAAATTAGTAATTGTATTTTTAAATACCACAAGTATACTTTCGTGAATATTATCTTCTTCTAAAATTTCGTTTCTTCTATTATAGATAATTTCTCTTTGTTCATTTAAAACATTATCATAATCAAGTAAAGTTTTTCTGATATCGTAGTTGTTGCCTTCTACTTTCTTTTGAGCAGTTTCAATACTCTTAGTTAAAGTTTTCGAACGAATTGATTGACTTTCATCAATCCCTAAACTTGTTAACATATTTTTAATTCTTTCGGTACCAAAACGCCGCATTAAATCATCTTCAAAAGATACAAAGAATTGACTTTTACCTGGATCTCCTTGACGTCCTGCCCGACCACGAAGTTGGTTATCAATACGTCTTGATTCATGTCTTTCGGTTCCTACTACACAAAGGCCACCAAGTTCTTTAACGCCTTCACCTAGTTTAATATCGGTACCACGACCAGCCATATTTGTGGCAAGAGTTATGGCCCCTTTTTCACCGGCTTTAGCAATGATTTCAGCTTCTCTTTCGTGATTCTTCGCATTTAATACTTCATGTTTTAATCCAGCTTTTTTAAGTAAACTACTTAAATATTCATTGGCTTCAACAGAAATAGTACCAATTAGAATCGGTTCACCCGTTTTATGAATTTCACTAACATACTTAATAATTGCGTTATATTTTCCTTTACTAGTAGCATATACTAAATCAGCATAATCTTCTCTTATAACAGGCATATTTGTAGGTATTTCAATAACATACATATTATAGATATTTCTAAATTCTTCTTCTTCAGTTTTAGCCGTACCTGTCATACCAGATAATTTTTTATACATTCTAAATAAATTTTGGAAGGTAATTGTCGCCATTGTTTTGGTTTCGGTATTAATTGTAACACCTTCTTTGGCTTCAATAGCTTGATGTAAGCCATCACTAAATTGCCGACCATGCATTAAACGACCCGTAAATTGGTCAACAATGATTACTTCATCATCTTGGACAACATAATCAACATCTTTTTTAAATCCATAATTGGCTTTTAAAGCTTGATTTAAGTGATGCACTAAAGCCGTATTATCTAAATCATAAAGATTTTTTAAATTGAAGATTTTTTCAATTTTTTTACTACCTTCTTCAGTTAAAGAAACATTTTTAGTTTTAACATCAATGTCATAATCTTCAACATCTTTTAATTTTTTAACAGCCCGATCTGCATCAACATAAAGATTACGTGAATTCATTTGCCCACCACTAATGATAAGTGGGGTTCTCGCTTCATCAATCAAAATGGAATCGACTTCATCAATAATACAATAATTAAGAGGTCTTTGAACCCTGTCTTCTTTTCTTACCACCATATTATCTCTTAAGTAATCAAAACCAATTTCATTATTTGTTGAATACAAAATATCTTTACTATAGGCTTCTTGTTTTTCTTTAGAAGACATCTCTCTTAAGTTAACACCAACAGTAACTCCTAGTAAGTCATAAGCCGGACCCATCCATTCAGCGTTCCGACTCGATAAGTATTCGTTAGTAGTTACAACATGAACACCTTCACCAGTTAAAGCATTAACATAAGCGGGAAAAATTGTAGTTAAAGTTTTACCTTCACCAGTTTTCATCTCCGCAATATTACCATAATGAATTGCAAGACCACCAAGAAGTTGAACATAATAGGCTTTTTCGCCAATCGTTCTATAAGCGGCTTCACGAGCAAGTGCAAAAGCCTCAACTAAAATGTCATCTAAAGTTTCACCATTTTTTAGTCTTTCTTTAAATTCATTAGTTTTCTTTTGAAAATCACTATCTTTTAATTTTTGCATTTCTTCATCTAATGCGACAATCTTATCAGCTAGACTTTCAAATCTTTTTAATTCTTTATACTCACTATTTAATAATTTTTTAAATAATCCCATAATCCACCTCAACAAATATTATATCATACCAAGAAAAAAGATTAAACAAATTTGTTTAACCTTATGGAATTTTAAATATTATTTATTTAACATTAATTATTCCGTATTTATTATCTTTTCTTTTATATAATACTGATACACATTCTTCATCAACATTTTTAAAAACAAAGAAATCATGATTTAATAAATTCATTTGTAAAAT
>CANPYA010000031.1 GCA_947587565.1 uncultured Bacilli bacterium
TATTTTTCAATTTGACTCATAGTTAAATAAGTTATCGCATCATTGATTAATTTTTTATCTTCTTTGCTTAAGGGAAAAGTTACTTCCATACTTTTTTTTCTTAAAGTTTTATCTTTTTCATCTAATATTTTAATATCTGGTAAAGTCATATTATTACTTCCTTCCATATATATTATCCTTTTTTATTATTTGCAATTCTTTAATTTTATTTTCATAAATTGCTCTTTCTTCCATACTTAAATTATCTTCCATTAATAATGTTTCATAATGACTTATTTCTATATCTAAGTCTTTCGAATCATCTTTAATAATTGGTTTACTTTTTCTAATATATAATCTTTCATAATTAATTGCAAACATAGCAAGTTCTCTAACTCTCGTAAAATTAATTACATAATTACCAGTTTTATCTTTTCTTAAAGTATAATCTTTTATAAAACCATACATTTCATCCATTGTATCTCTTGGTAAATCATGATAATGCATATAATGGCTAAAAGCATCATTTAAGTATTGCAAACGATAAGCGAATAAATTAACATTTTTTAAACGATTATAATATTTATTTAAAAAATAATCCATAAAATCAACATTACGTACGCGATTAGTAAAATAACTTTTTAAAAATTCGACATTAAAGAATTTTTTATCTTCCTTAAATGATAAACCATAGGGAAGAATAGTAGGATCACTATTTTTACCAGCATAATAGGCAATACCTAAACTGTTATCTTGGGTTAGTTGAGGTCCGATTAAACCAGAGTAGGTTAAAAAATCCCATAATTCGCTTTCATCTTTAAAAGTATTAGTAAATTTAACAATATCTTCTAAAGAATTTTCATTTAAATTTGGAATATCGCATCTTTTAGCAAAACCTGTAATATCTTCAACTTTTTGTCTATTATATTTAACTAAACTATAACGCATAATTTATCCCCTTACTTCGCTTAAATTATATCATATTTCCCTTAATTAGTCAAAAAAGTGTCAATAGATAAATCTTAATAATCATATATTTGACATTATGGAAGAAAATATACCTTTTTAAATCAATTAAATTATGGTATTATTTTAGTGGGTGTTTGTATGACAAATGTTAAACTACGAAATTTTTCAATTATTGCCCATATTGATCACGGGAAGAGTACTTTAGCGGACCGTATCTTAGAACTTACCGGTGCTGTATCTAAAAGAGAAATGAAAGATCAACTTTTAGATAGTATGGATATTGAAAGAGAAAGAGGTATTACAATTAAACTTAATACTGTTAAGTTAAAGTATAAATATCATGATGAGGAATATATTTTAAATTTAATTGATACTCCCGGTCATGTCGATTTTTCTTATGAAGTAAGTCGTAGTTTAGCGGCTTGTGAAGGAGCTATTTTAGTAGTGGATGCTGCCCAAGGTATTGAAGCCCAAACGCTTGCTAATTTATATTTAGCGCTGGAAAATGATTTAACAATTATACCCGTTATTAATAAAATTGATTTACCTAATGCGGATATTCCCAAGGTTAAAAAAGAACTGCATGATGTGTTAGGATTTAATGAAGAAGATATATTACTTTGTAGTGGAAAAACCGGGGAAGGCGTTAAAGAATTATTAGATGCCATTATTGAAAGAATACCAGAGCCTAAAATAAATATAGATAAACCAACTAGAGCTTTAATTTATGATTCTTACTTTGATAGTTATAAAGGGGTTGTTTTATTAATTAAAGTGGTTGATGGTCTTATTAATGTTAAAGATAAAATAAAAATGATGGCGACCGAGAAAGTCTTTGAAGTAACGGAACTCGGAGTTAAAACCCCGAAAGAAGAATTACTGCCGACATTAACAAGTGGGGAAGTTGGTTTTTTAGCGGGTGCTATTAAAGATATTTCCAGTGTCCATGTTGGGGATACGATAACCGTGGTAGGTAATGAAGCAAGGGAAGCACTATCTGGTTATAAAAAGATGAAACCAATGGTTTATTCGGGGATATACCCGGTGGAGGCCAATAAATATGAAGCCTTAAAAGAAGCTTTAGAAAAATTAAAATTAAATGATGCTTCCTTAGTTTTTGAACCAGTGACTTCTGAAGCTTTAGGTTTTGGCTTTCATACCGGTTTTTTAGGACTTTTACATAGTGAAATTATTACAACCAGATTAGAACGAGAATTTAATTTAGATATTGTCGTAACAAGTCCTACAGTTGTATATGAAGCAACCCTTACTGATGGCACGGAAATAATTATTGATAACCCGAATAAAATGCCGACAAGAGAAAAAATTCAAGAAATAAGAGAACCCTATATATTTACGAATATTATTGCACCTGCTGATTATATTGGTAGTATTATGGAATTATGTCAAAATAAACGAGGTATTTATAAAAGTATTGAATATATCAATGATACAAGAGTTAATATTCATTATGAACTACCTTTAGGAGAAGTCGTCTATGATTTTTATGATAAACTTAAAAGTCGGACGAACGGTTATGCTTCTTTTGATTATGAAATTATTGGTTATAAACCGAGTGATTTAGTTAAAATGGATATTTTACTTAATGGGGAAAAAGTTGATGCCTTATCTTTAATTATTCATAAAGATTTTGCTTATGATAAGGGAAGAAGTATCACGAAGAAATTACGGGAAGTAATTCCAAGACAAATGTTTCAAGTTAGCATCCAAGCAGGAATTGGTTCCAAGATTATTGCAAGAGAAGATATAAGTGCCATGCGGAAAAATGTTTTAGCTAAGTGTTATGGTGGCGATGTTTCCAGAAAAAGAAAATTACTTGAGGCCCAAAAAGAAGGCAAGAAAAGAATGAAAATGGTGGGAAGAGTTGAAGTACCAAGTGAAGCATTCTTAAGTATATTAAGGAGTGATGAGAATGGAAAATAAAGAATTAAATCAAAAAGTGAAAGGAATACCTAATTTACCTAAATTAAGAGTAGATATTTTTTCAAAAGATAAAGATGTCCAAGATAAATATTTATTATTAATAGCTTTAACATTTCGTATTAAACCAGATATTATCAGTGAAATGTTTAATTATCCCGCTAATTATCTTTTTGATTATGCTTATGCAAGTGATAATGAAATGTACTATCGGGCTTTTAAAGTTTTAAATGCTGAAGATGGAATTAATCAAAAAAGAGCGGTAATTAAATTAATTAACTTTTATAATGAATATGTTAATTCTTATAATAATTATGTTAAGGATAAGAAAAATAAAAATATTGAAAATGTTAATAAAGATATTGAAAATATTAAAACTTTAAAAAGAAAACTTAATGATTATGATGCTTATGAACTTATGCAATCAGGAAGAGAATCTGGAGATAAAATAACAGAAGAAAGTTTAAAAATTATGATTAATTATCGTTTAAAATATGGTTTGACGTCTAAAGAAATTAGTGAATTATTTCATGTTAATGGTAATAATTTTAGAGAAATTTCTACAAATTATTTAGCTGATAAGCCTGAATTAAAAACGCGATGGGTAAGTTTAAATGATTATTATAATGATTATTTTTTAACTCATGGAAGTGGACGTAAATAATGGTTGGAGTATATATTCATATTCCTTTTTGTAAAAGTATTTGTACTTATTGTAGTTTTTGTAAAGTTTTATATCATCAAGAATGGGTTGTGGCTTATTTAAAAAAATTAAAAGAAGAAATTGAAGAAAGATATATGGGTGAACCCGTTAAAACCATTTATATTGGAGGAGGTACTCCTAGTGCTTTAACTTTAACCGAAATTGAATTTTTACTTCTTTTAACGGATAAATTTGATAAAACACGATTACAAGAATTTACTTTTGAATGTAATATTGAAGATATTACCGCCGAACTTTTAGATTTACTTAAGAAGTTTAATGTTAATAGATTAAGTATTGGTATTGAATCATTTGATCCCGAAAATTTACTTCTTATGAAAAGAAAAGTTAATTATGAAGATGCCCAAACTAAAATGGATTTAATAAGAGAATACGGTTTTCATAATGTTAATTTAGATTTAATTTATGCTTTACCGGGTGAAAAACTAAGTACTTTAAAAGATGATCTTAAAAAGATAATTAGTTTAGAACCAGATCATATTAGTACTTATAGTTTAATGATTGAAGATAATACTTTTCTAGGTTATAAAAAAATTCAAAATATTCCGGAAGATATCGATGCCGATATGTATGAATACATTTGTAAAAAATTAGATAAAGAAGGCTACAACCATTATGAAGTTAGTAATTTCTCTAAACCCGGATATGAATCTATTCATAATTTAACTTATTGGAATAATTTAGAATATTATGGCTTTGGTTGTGGAGCATCCGGTTATATTGCGGGAGTTCGTTATGACAATACGAGAAGTTTATCCAGTTATTTAAAGGGTGAATATAAAAGTAGTGATTCACTTTTAAGTAAAGAAGATATAATGGATTATGAAGTCATATTAGGTTTAAGAAAATTAAAAGGTATTAATTTAAAAGAATTTTATGATAAATACCACGTTAATATGCAAGATGTTTATCCCATTAAACCTTTACTTAAAAATGGGGAATTAGTTTATAAAGATGGGAATATTATGATTAATCCCAAAAATATTTATGTTATGAATGAAACTTTAGTAAAATTAGTATAAAAATATTATAAAAAACCACACTATTTATAGTGATACTAATGATTAATGATTTACAAATATTAAATGGTAATTTAGAACTTAAATTTAATCCTTATACTTATGAATATACAGTTAAAGTAGATAGTAATATCGAATCTTTAGAATTTAGTTATAATTTAGAACCAGATTGTTATATTAATATTCGTAATAATACTTTAGATAATAAAGAAAATATGGTTTATGTAGATGTTTATAATATAGATAAAACCATTACTTATACTTTTTTAGTTACTAAGGAAGAAGAAAATAGTGTAAGTGGAATTGATGATTATAAAAAAAGTTTAGAAATAGTTAATAATGAAAGTATTAATATTTTATATGTGCAATGTTTAGGTATTGGTTTAGTTTTAACAATTATAATTTTATTTTCCATTATTTTTAGAAGAAAGAAACATAATTAATTCTTTCTTTTTTCTGTGTAAATATTTGTCAATTTAAAGTTTTTTGCTAATTATTTATTGCTTTTTGAATTAATTAAATATTATACTAGGATTATAGAGTAGGAAGATGTTTGAATGAATAACAAGAATCGAAATATTTTAATTTTTATCGGAATCGCTATATTTTTACTAGGAGGTTTATTTTTATTATTTAATAAAAGTCATGCTTATCATGAGTTACCTAAAGTTAAATTAAAAGACAATGATAATGTTAAACAACTTGCTTTAATGGTTGAACAAACTAAAGGTACTGGCGATTATGAAGATAAAAGTGCAGAATATGTGAGTGCTTTTCCCACTAATGGATATAGACTAAATGAAGGTATGTCAGGTTGTACTGATATGAATGGTAAAACGATTGATAATGCTATTGAATATGATTATGATAATTATACTTTAACAGTTAATACTAGTAATACAGCTTATTGTTATTTATATTATGATATATATGAAGGGTAAAAGCGATAGTTTTATGGCTATCGTTTTTTCATGGATTTTAATATATCTTTATCTTCTTTACTAATTTGATATGATTCTAAAGATTTTTGAATAGATTTATTATAAACCCATTTAGGAATATCATTTTGATACTTAATAAAGAATTCTTTAGTTTTATTAAAATATTTGATAAAAGAGATGGAATAAGCCCAACTGATAGCCATTAAAACATAATATTTATTACTTTTAATAGTAAGTAATTTGTTTAAAACATAGTCAATATAAGTATCATCTAAATAATAATTAAGATAAATAACTATAACAAAACGTAAGTAATATTCTTTGGTACTTTGAGTTAATTTTTCTAAATATTTTAAAAATTCATTTTGATTATCTTTAATGAATTTAAGACTACTACAAAATACATCACATATTGTCCAGTTATCAATTAATGGAAGAAAGGAATTAATTAAAGTAATTTTTTCTTCATAACTAACTTTAGATAATCCAATAACTAAACCTTTTAACATTACTGTTTCATAGTAGTCATTATTTAATTCCATAATTTTAGATATCTCGGTAGTTTTTAATATATTTTTAGCTATTTTGCGTAAAGTTGGAATTTTTATTCCTAGAATAGGATATTTTGTTTGACATATCTTTTCTTGAAACTTTTTATAGTCTATACTAGCTTCTTTTTTAAGGGCATTTGTAATATTCAAGCTTATCACTTCCGCATATATTATAATAGAAGTTTAAACTTAATTAAAGTCAAAAATTAGTAAAATTTTGTCTAATTGTGTAACATTAACTAAAATTCACAGAAATCAATTTGACTTTTAGACGATTTTAATGTACAATTATTGACAACAAGAGGTGTATTTATGAGGGGTAAAGAAATGAAAAGTAAAATTTTAAAATTAGGAGTAGTAGTACTAATCTTTAGTATGTTTTTAGTAGCTACTATATATGTCAAGAAGAATGATCGGTTTGATAATTCAAGGTTTGTTGCAATTTATGACACAACTGATCATGTCTATTTGTCTGATATTAATTATGAAGGAGATAAAACCTTTGTCGAACCAGGCTATTATTTAAGACTAGATAAAAGTAATTCAAGTAGCTTGCTTACTTTAAATGTGCCAACTGAGGAAAATCCTAAAGGGGTTAAAAAAGTCTTCTTAAAAGGTATTTCCGCTTGGGCTACGAGTGAAATTGTTTATGATTTAAGTAAACTAGATCATAGTTATGATTATTTTACAGCTTATTTAGGTGTCGATTTATCACAAATAAGTAATTATTATAATGGTGGTGTTACATTCTATATTTATACATCAGATGATGGAGTGGATTGGAAACAAGAATATCAAAGTAAAACTATTAAAAATACAGCGAATGATGCTTTAGGTTTAGCAGAATTTGTTAAAATTGATATTAAAGATAAAAAATATTTAAAATTACATGCTTATGAAAATGGTAATAGTTGGTATAGTCAATGGTATGATGATGCTATTTATGCTGATGCTATGTTAATAACTGAAGATTATAAACCGAATACAACTAAATCAGATTTAGTAAAAGAAGTAAGTTATTATGATAATTTAATTAAAGCTGGTTATGAAAAATGTAGTACTAGTTGTACTCCTGAAGATAAAAGTACTTTAGAATTAAACTTAATGCAAAGAAAATTTGTAAGTAGTGTAGGTTATGATATTTTACAAGCTTTACTTAACTATAGTAATGAATATAATGATATTTTAACTTGGCTTTTAAATGATAAAGAAAACTTAGAATTATTCTTACTTGGTGGTACGCCTGATGGTAACTATATTTCGGCTTTAAAAGTTTTAAATGAATTATATCAACAATATCATACCGATTTTAATGATAAAATGGCTTTAGAAAATAATAAAAATAAAACTTTAGGGGATTTATATAAAGAAATGGTTATTACTTTATCTTTAACCCATTCCGCTAATGTTGGTTTATGGGTAACTGGAGCTCCAGAAGATCCTCATGATCCAAATGGTTCTTATGCAGTTAACCGTTATGCAATATATAAACAGTTATATAAAGATGGTAAATTAGAAAATAAAATATTTGAAAATTTATCAGTTGAAGAAATGCGTTTTGTTATGAATAATATCATTGATGATGAAGAAATTATGTGGTTAAATGAATTTGCTAAAGTTAATGAAAGTGTAAATCCATATACTTATATTAATTATACATTTGATTATGATTATAGTCGTAGCCAATATTATGATATTAACAATAAAGATACTTATAATAATAAAACAAGAGCTAATTTAAAAAGAGCTTATAGTTTTAGTAAAAACTATATTGATGCCAATGGTAAGTCTTATGAAGTTACTTATGGTGATAAGGCTAAACTATGGATAGTCTTTGAAGAAGGTTCTGTTTGTGGTGGTTTATCTAAGACAGGTTCAAACTTACAAGGTGTTAATGGTGTACCTTCAAGTGTCGTATCTCAACCAGGACATGCGGCTTATATCTATATGACTTTAGATAAACAAAACAATAAAATTTGGACATTATATAATGATGTTTCTGGTTGGGGACAATCAGGTAAAACCGAAAAACTATCTGTTAGAATGCCAAATGGTTGGGGTAGTGGTTCTTATGCGAGTGGATTCCCTGCAAGTTATATTTTACTTGCTCAAGGGGCTTTAAATAATTATGACAAATATGTAGAAGCTGAAAAGGTTTTAATGCTAAGTGAAGTATATCAAAATGATTATGCAACTTTAGAAAGTATTTATAATAAAGCTATAGAAATTCAAGATATTAACTTTGATGCTTGGTATGGTTTAGTAAGCCTTTATAAGACAAGAAAAGCTTCTTCATTAGAATATATTGGTCTTGCTACAAGAATTGCGGAAGTTTATAAGTATTATCCACTTCCAATGTATGATTTATTAAATTTAATTGAAAAAGAAGTTAAAGATGATGCTAGTAAAGGTCAAATTATTAATTTAATCGATAAAACTTTAGAAACTGCTAAAGATATGAAAGATACCGATAGTATCCAAGCAGGTCAACAAAGACAAGTAGCGAATTACTTACTTAATAGTAAAACTGATGTGGCAACATTCTCATTTGATGGTGAAAATGCTAATAAAATTATGTTATCTGAAAAATTTGATGGTAATGGTGTAAAATGGCAATATAATATTTTAGATAGTGCTAGTGAAGATGATTGGCAAGATGCTGAAGGTCTTTCCCATGAACTTACAAAAGAAGAAATTGCTTTAATCCATCCCGAAACTGATATTCATATTCGTTTAGAGGGTGCTAGAGAAGTTGTTTATGATATTAATATTGAACAAAATAATGCTCCATTAAATGTTTTAGCCAACGATAATGAAAATACCCTTATAAATACGAAAGATGAAATGGAATGGAAAGTTGCAGGAACAGATGAATGGACATTATTTAAAGATGAACAACCTAATTTAAAGGGTGATAAAACTCTAGCTATTCGTTATGGTTATACACAAAATAAAATACCAAGTGAAGAATTAACTTTTGAATTTACGGATAATTTAAGTAATTTAGAAAGTGTTTATGTACCAACTAAAGAATTAAGTATTGATGCTGTTTCCACAGAAGAATTATCAAGAGAAAATAATGCCGCTAAAAATGTTTTAGATGGTAATAATAATACAATGTGGCATACTTTATGGGATGGCTCTGATACCAAGAAATTTATTACAATCGCTTTAGAAAATCCAAGATATATTAGTGCTTTAGAGTATGTTCCAAGAGCTAATGGTACGAATGGTAATGTAACTAAAGCACAAGTATTAGTTAGTATGGATGGTGTAAACTTTGAAGAAGTCGCTTTAGATAATGATACTTGGGCAAATAATAATGAAGCTAAAAAAGTTAATTTTGCTGAAGCTAAAAATGCTAAATATGTTAAAATAGTTGGAGTAAATACAGTTGGTAATTATATGGCGGCATCAATGATTAATTTATATGAAGATGCAACTAAGAGACCTAAACCAACTGCGGAAATTGAATATAGTACAACCGAATTAACTAATGGTAATGTTCTTGCTTATTTAAAAAATCCAAGTACAAATATAACTATTACTAATAATTATGGTGCTAGTATTTATACTTTTGAAAAAAATGGTGAATTTACTTTTGAATTTGAAGATGAGTATAAAAATAAAGGTACTGTAACTGCTAAAGTTGATTGGATTGATAAAGATGCTCCAAAAGGCACATTACAATATAGTGAAACTAAGAAAACTACTAAACCAGTAACAGTTACTTTAACAAGTAATGAAGATATTACAATTACTAATAATGGTGGTAAAAATACTTATACCTTTAAAGAAAATGGTGAATTTGAATTTACTTTTAAAGATAAGACCGGTAATGTAAGTACTGCTAAAGCGATAGTTGATTGGATTACTAAAGAAGAAGATAAAAATACTTCTAATAATGAAAATAATAATCCAAGTAAAGATTTAGCAAGTAATACCAATACTAATTCAAATGCTAATGAAAATCAAAATAATAATTCAACAAATAATAATGTAAATAGTAGTGATAAAAATAATGCTACTGGAAATAGTAATACAACAAAACCTAGTACAAATAATAATGAGGTAGATAATAATCAAGAAGATAGTACCAATACTACAACTCCAAATACAAATAATAATAGTAGTAATAACAATAATATAACTGATAATAATAAAGATGAAGAAACTACTAATAATGATGGGTTAACAACTATAGAGAAAGTATTAATTGGTTTATCAGTTGTAGCAATTGCTGGTGGAATTGGTTATATTGGTTATACTTTATTAGGTAAAAGAAGAAAATAATAAATAAAAAGACTTAAGTCAATTTTGATTTAAGTTTTTTTCTGTGAAAATTTTAATTTTAGTCGTTAATTCGACAATTTTTACGCTTCACTTATGGTATAAGTATTATTGGTGATTTTGGTTGAAAAATGATATTTTAGATTTAAAACAAGAATTTTTGAGAATAAAAAAGATGGGTCCTGTAAAATCTATGCGGGAAGGCAATACAGGTCTAGGTTATACTTTTGAATGCCTTTTAAAAAAGAAAGAAGATCATGAGTGTAAGCCGGATTATAAAAGTGTGGAAATTAAATGTAAGTTAGGCTATACAAAAATGCCTTTAGCACTTTTTACTTATACACCTTTAAGAAACGGCGAATCCGCCATTAACTATATTTATGATACTTATAAATTTCATCGTTATAATAATCCCGAAGATATTGAAATTTTTAGTATGAAATTATTTTCTCGGTATACTATGCCTTGTTATGGTTATACTTTTAAGTTATTGGTGGATTATGAAGCCGAAGAATTAATTATGCAAGCATATTATGAAGGAGAGTATGTGGAAGATGTTTGTATGTGGCCTTTTAAGACTTTGAAGGAAAAATTAGTGGGTAAATTATCGACTTTAGCGATAGTTTATGGTTATCCTTATCGAAAGAGTGGAGAGGTATATTATCGTTATTTAAAGATGGATATTTATAAATTAAAAGGTTTCTATAAGTTTTTAAGTTTAATTGAAGAAGATAAAATATTTGTATATATGTATTTAAAAGAGGGTAAAGATGCAAATGGTAATTTTAAAATAATAAATCCAGGCGTTTGCTTTAAAATGCGTCAAGAATATGTGTCAGAATTATTTACTTATATAAGGGTTTAACAAGGTTTATAAACAAAATTTCATCATTTATGGTTGCATTTTCTACTACTTTGTAATATAATGTTAATGCAATCAAGGAGACACGCGCACCCATAGCGCAATTGGATAGAGCGTTAGACTACGGATCTAAAGGTTAGGGGTTCGACTCCCTTTGGGTGCACCA
>CANPYA010000032.1 GCA_947587565.1 uncultured Bacilli bacterium
AAATTAAAAAAAATACAAATTTAATTACATAACTTGTATTTTCTCTTATTTTTTTCCAACATTTACTTTACTTCATCTTCCAGAACTCCAAAATATTAAAGAATTAGTAAAAGAGAATACCATATTTGATGGTGAAATTGTGGCTTTTCAAGATAATAAACCGAGTTTTAGTAAATTGCAAGAGCGAAGTCATTTAAAAAATAAAGAAAAGATTCGCACTTTGAGTAAAGAAAACCCGCTAGTTTTTGTCTGTTTTGATATTTTATATAAAAAGAATAAAGATTTAACTAATTTGCCTCTTTTAGAAAGAAAAGAAATTTTAAAAAAGTATCCGGAAAATGCTTACTTTTTAAAAACAAATTGGATTGAAGAAAAAGGTAAGGCCTTTTTTAAAGAAATAGAGAAACAAGATTTAGAAGGCATCGTCGCTAAGAAGAAAAATAGTCCCTATTTAATCAATGAAAGAAGTAATAACTGGCTAAAGATTAAAAATTTTAAGAAAGAATCTTTTGTAATTGGTGGATACACCGATACGAATAAAAATGCTAGTATAACTTTGTATTTGGGAGAAAAAAGAAATAACAAATTATATTTTGTGGGAAAAGTTTCTTTAAATAAAAAATATGCTTTATATGCAAAAGTTATGAAAAGCAAAATTATAAAGACAAGTCCTTTTATAGATTTTGACAAAGATATTAATTTTATAAAGCCAAATTTAGTCTGTCATGTCCAATATATGGAAAGAACACCGAGTAAACATTTAAGGCAACCAGTATTTAGAGAAAAATAAAATTATGTTATAATGGTTTTGGTGATAATATGAAGTGCTTAACAATTAGAGAACCTTATGCTTCTTTAATAAAAAATAATCTTAAACATATTGAAACAAGAAGTTGGAATACAAGTTATCGGGGTAAATTATACATTCACGCCGGGGTTAGTAAATTACCTAAAAATCTTGATCATGATTTACAAAAATTAGTTAAAGATTTAACATTTAGTTATAGTGAAATTATTTGTGAATGTGAACTTACTGATGTTATTTATATGACGAAAGAATATGTTGATGAAATAAAAAATAACCATTATGAAGAATATATATGCGGCGACTTTCAAGTAGGGAGGTATGCTTGGATATTAAAAAATGTTAAACCACTAAATAAACCTATCAAAACTAAAGGGCGTTTAAGTATTTGGAATTATTATACAGAAGAAGAGATATTTAATATTTTAAAAGATATTGAATATGGTTGGTTAGATAAAAATAAAAAGATAAATTATGAAGTAAATGATTTATTTCAAGATAATTATATTTTACAAAGTCCAAAAGAAGTTTTAAAAAATAAAGTTGGGGTATGTTGGGATCAAGTCGAATTAGAAAGATATTTATTTAAGAATACTGATTTAGAATTTAAAACTTATTTTATAATTCATTATGAGGAAAATTATACACCTACGCATACCTTTTTAGTTTATAAAAAAGATAATAGTTACTATTGGCTTGAACACTCCTGGTTACCTTATCAAGGTATTCATAAATATGCTTCATTAAAAGAATTATTATTAGATGTTAAAAACAAATTTATTTTAGATATGTTAGATAATAAATATGAAGAAGATAATCTATGTATCTATGAATATTCGAAACCAAAATATCATCTTAATGGAGAGGATTTTTGTGAATGGGCTGAAAATGGATGTCAAGTAGACATATAATCAAAACAAAAATATTAAATAACTTTTTAAAGTTTGTTATAATATAGAAGATAGATATGAAAAATGAATTAAAAATGATTAAAAAATTATATGGTGAACAATTGGCTCACTTTTGTCGCGATAATTTTGCCACTATCTTAGAAGAAGATGGTGTTCTTTTGCATATCTTAACGAGTAATTTTAATCCCAGTCATAATTTATATAATGATTTAAGTTTAAGTAGATCTTTAGATGAATTTAAAAATTATATTTTTAACAAATTTGAAAATAGAGACAAAAAATTTCCTGATACTATAGAAACTCCCAAAGAATTATTGGCTAAAGCTGGTTATGATTTATATGAATGTCATACAGAAGAAGAGATTCAAAGTTTTAGAAAATATTATGCTAAAGGGGAAGAACTATGTACATTTAAAGGTTTAAGATTAAATAAATGTTTCGTCTTTTTTGCGGTAAAAAAAGATGTTGATACAATAAAAAGAGGAGATTATCCAAATCCCCAAAGGCAAGATAAGTATGGAACAAGTGTCATAAGTATTCAATTTACGAGAGATGATACCCATACTTTATCAATTAAAAATCGTTATAATCATACTGTTCGTAATCCTGATGCGACATTTTCTAATGACTTAGATAACATTATTAATGGTCTTACTATGAGTTTTGAAAAATATTATGGTTTAAAACAAAAAAATCCTAGTTATGGTTTTGAAATGCCTAATTATATATGTGCAAGAGATGGTAAATTTTATAGATATAATTATGAAATAGATAATGTTTATTATTGTCCGGATAATATTATCATTGATAATTTTGAAGTAAAGAAATATGAAAAAGAAAAGTATGTTATTTTAGATTATTTTGTTTTGGATTTAGTAAATAAAAAGATAACTTTATATGATAAGAAAAAACAAGATAGTTTTACAGATTCTTTAAAAGATATTGAAAAAATTGAAGTTATTAAAGGAAAAGAAGATAAAGTAATAAATATAACTTTAAAAGATAATCGTGTAGTTAAAATAACTTTAAATGACAATAATGAAATAATTAAATTAGAAAATCATAATTTAAAAAAAGTTGGTGATAATTTCTTATATTATAATAGAGCTTTACATGAAATTGATTTACCAGGAGTTGAAGTTGTTGGCAATAATTTTTTAATGACCAATAAAAATTTAACAATCGTAAAATTAGATAGTTTACAAAAGATAGGTAATGGATTTTTAACAAGAAATAATGTTTTAGAAGAATTAAGTTTACCTAATATAAAAGAAATTGGTGATGAATTTTTATTTTATAATAAATCTTTACAAGTGTTTAATGCTCCTAAATTAATGCAAGTAGGTCATGATTTTTTGAAATATAATATTGTAATGTTAGAAATTAATTTGCCAAATTTACAAAAAGCTGGTAATCAATTTATGTATTTTAATAATTATTTACAAGTAGCAAATTTACCTAATTTAGAAAAAGTAGGAGATTCTTTCTTAAACTTTAATAATACTTTATTAGAATTAAGTCTTCCTAAATTACAAAAGGCAGGTAATCACTTTTTATATTTAAATAATTCATTAGTAAAGTTAGATTTGCCCATGTTAAAAAAAGTGGGTAATCATTTCTTATATCTTAATAAGTCAATTAAAGAAATAAATGTACCAAGTTATAATTTAAGAGCATTATGGTTTAAAATATTAAATGATTATCAAAAGAATAATCCAAGTAGCAGAAGGTGAAAAAATGAATCGGGATTTAAAAATGATTAAAAAATTATATGGTGAAAAGATGGCCCATTTTTGTCGCGAAAATTTTGCCACTATTTTAGAAAAAGAAGGGTTACTTTTAGACCTTATGCTAGATAGTTTTGAACCTAGTCATGTTTTATATGATGATATTTTAAAACAAGAATTAGAAGTAGAATTTAAAAATTATATCTATGGCTTAATTGATGTGGAAAATAATAAAGAAATAAAAACTTTTAAAAAACCACAAGAATTATTAAGTGAAGCGGGTTATGATTTATATGAATGTCATACTGAAGAAGAGATTCAAAGTTTTAAAAAGTATTATGCTCCTCATGAAGAATTATGTACTTTTAAAGGAGGTAGGTTAAATAGATGTTTTGTCTTCTTTGCGGTCAAAAAAGATGTTGATACAATAAAAAGAGAAGACTATCATAAACCAGAAAGACAAGATAGATATGGAACTAGTGTCATAAGTATTCAATTTACTAAAGATAGATCCCATACATTATCTATAAAAAATCGTTATAATCATACCGTTAATAATCCAGATTCAACCTACTCCAATAATTTAGATAATATAATCCCTGGTTTAACCGAAAGTTTTGCGAATACTTATGGACTTACTCAAAGAAATAAAGATGAACAATTTGAATTAGATGGTTATGTTAAAGCAAATGATGGTAAATTTTATAAATATAATTATGAAATATATAATATTTATTATTGTCCAAATAATATTATTATTGATAATTTTGAAGTTAAAAGATTTCCCAAGGAAAAGTATTTAGTATTGGATTATTTTATATTAGATTTAGTAAATAAAAAAATAGATTTATATGATAAAAGTATTTTTGAAGATTTTACAAATGATATATATGATATTGTTAAAATTGAAATTGTTAAAAATAATCAAGATAAGGAAATTAAATTAACTTTAAAAAATCAAAGTGAAATAAAAATAGTGGTAAATGCTAATAATGAAATAATAAAATTAGAAAATAATAATTTACAACTGATTGGAGATTATTATTTATACTATAATAATACTTTACAAGAATTAAAATTTCCTAATTTAAAAAAAGTAGGTAATTATTTCTTACATATGAATAAAACCCTTAAAAAACTAGATTTAGCAAATTTACAAATAGTAGGTGATTATTTTCTTTGTTGTAATCAAGTTTTAGAAAAATTAAATTTACCTAATTTAGAAGAAGTTGGTAGTTATTTTTTAAACAATAATAAATCTTTGTATCCTATATTAAGCTTACCAAACTTAAAAAAAGCAGGACATTATTTTTTAGCTAGAAATAATGTTTTAGAAGAAGTAAATTTACCAAATTTAAAAGAAGTAGGAATTGCTTTTTTCCATTTTAATCGTTCAATATTAAAATGGAATATGCCAAATGTGGATGTTGCTAAAAAAGGATTCTTGGCAAGTCATCCAACAGCTGATAATTATAGAGTTGAAACAAGAGGATGGAGATAATATGCAAAAATTAGTAATAAATAAAATTGATAATTATAATTATGAATTACAAGATAAAGATAATAAAATATATAATATTAATATGGAATTTTATGATTTAGATAAAATAGTTCAAGTAGGAGATATATTATATATGAGTGAAGATTTGTTAAAAGAAAAAATATTAAATTTTGGTTCTTTAGATAATGAATGTGGGAAAGTTATAATGGATTCTTCAGATAAAGATATTGTAGTTTTAGTAATTAATAATGAAAAAAATTATTTAAAAAGAATATATGGGTAGTAAGTATGAAAAAGATTGTCGTATTTTTAATTTTATTATTAATTCCTTTCCAAGTTTTAGGGATAACTCTTCCAGATTTAAAGTCTCCTTATGTTTTATTGTATGACCCCGAAACGGATGAAGTATTATATGAAGAAAAAGCGGATGAAGTTATTAAAATTGCGAGTTTAACTAAAATAATGACCACTATTGTCGCGATTGAAAATATCAAAGATTTAAATGATACCGTAACCATAACTAGCACCATGTTAAATGAAGTCCCTTTTGATGCTTCGGTTGCGGGTTTAAAAGCCGGCGATAAAGTAACTTACCTAGATTTATTATATGCATCTATGTTACCATCGGGAGCAGATGCGACCACCGCCCTTGCTTATGGTATTTGTGGTTCATCTAAAGAATTTATTGCTCTTATGAATAAGAAGGCCGAAGAATTAGGATTAAAACACACCCATTTTAATAATGTTACCGGTTATGATATTGAAGAACATTATAGTACACCAAAAGAAGTCTTAGAAATTTTAAATTATGCTTTAAAAAATGATTTATTTAGTAAAATATATAAAACAAAAAATTATACTTTACAAAATGGGCTAAAAGTAGAAACCACAATTAATTTATATAACCGGGGTAGTAGTTATGATTTAAGTCCCATTATTGGTAGTAAAACAGGTTTTACTAGTAAAGCTGGTTTATGTATGGCTTCTTTAATTAAAGTTGTCGATAAAGAATTAATTTTAATAACTTTAGGAGCTGAAAGAATATATGGTAATGCTTATAATATTGAAGATGCTTTAAGTGTGGTAAATTATTTAAATGCTAATTATAAAGATGAAGTTTTATATCATAAAGGTGATGTTTTATTTAGTATTCCGGTCGAAAATTCAGATACTAAAGAATATGATGTTAAAGTAAAAAATGATATTGTTATTTATAGTGAAAAAATCGATCAAGATAAATTAAAATATAATTATGATGGTATAGAATCTTTAAGTTTTAAAAATAAAAAAGGAGATAAACTGGGTACAATTACTTATGAATATGAAGATTATAAATATACTGAAGATGTTTATTTAGAAGAAAATATTAGTTTATCAATTCCTGTATATTTAAAGAATAACAAAATTGTTTCAATTGGGATAGGCATATTTATTTTATTTGTATTAATGTTATTTATCAAAAGAAAAAGAAGAAAGAGAAGAAGACATAGACGAGGTTAATATGAATGATATCAAAAGAAATGTTGTTTTTGTTGGGTTTTCCGAAAATCAAAAAAAATTAGTAAAAGAAGATAGTTATAAATGGGATAAATTTCCTAAATTAATTTTTGAAGATACCATAGATGCTGCTTTAAAACATCATGGATTTTTGCTTGTCATAAAAACGGAAAATATGCCCAATAATTTTCTTAAATTTGATATCAATAATCGGCATTATTTTAAAAATTTTGATAAAGTTATTTATTGTGTTAAAAACTATCGCTATATGATTAATACTACTTTTAGTAAGATGTCTAAAATATCTTTTGAACCATTTAATTATTTTTATAATTTTAATTCTTATTTTTTAATTAGAATGTATAAAGAATATTTAAAAAATAATAATAGTAATAAAACTAAAAAGAGATTAGATAATATTGAAAGTCTAAATAATTATTTAAAAGGTAAGAAAAAAGTTACAACTGAAGAAATAATGAAACATTTTGGAGTATCTTCTAAATGGGTTCAAAGATATATGGCAGATGTTAATCAAAAATATCATAATATTGGTTATGATTATTTAGATAAATGCTGGTATATTGTTAAACAAAGATAGAAACTCAAAATTCAATTAATTAAAAGCAAGTACGAAATTGTACTTGTTTTCTTTTATTATAGGGCTTTTTATAAAAATGTTTTGTCTAGGATTGTGCTTGAGTTCAGCAAATAATAATATACTATGTTATAATGCCAATTAGAAAAGGAGGGCAGTATGTTAGAGTTTGTCGAACTACTTTTAAATTCGTGCGACAACATTATTAGTCAATTAATCTTACTTAAAAGGTTTAAACATCATAAAGAGGTGAGAAAATATATGAAAGCTTTAGAAAAAGAAAATATATCACCTTATGAAAGATATTGTATTAATAAATTCTTTTATGGTTTAGATGTTAAGTATGAAGAAATTCCTGATTTTTATTATCCTACTTTATCAGCCTATGGTAATGAGTTTATTGAGGGTTTAATCGGCGATATTCCTAATTTAAAAGACCAAGTCTTAAAGCTTAAAGAGTATAAAGATAATGCTAAAGTTAATGATTATGTTGATGAAAAATTTCCATATTTTTTTGAAACTAATCCATATGCCAAAAATATTATTCTTACTTATTACTATGATGTTCCTAATTTAGATATTACCCCAACAGCAAAATCATTACACATTACCCTTGGTAGTATTTATTTTAAGAAGTTAATTCAAAAGCAAGAAAAAAGGGAGAAGAAATTAATTAGGAAGAATAGTAGAAGACTTAAAGTAGGAGATAGAATAATATTAGAAGATGGTCCATTTAAAGGAATGGAAGGTGTCGTCTTAGAAAAAGGAAGCGAATTTATAAAGTTAGAAATGAAATTATTTGGAGATAAGACACCTTGTGATATGGATTACCTAACCAAATTTAAGAAAGTAGGGAAGAAGAAATGCTAAAAAGTCGTATTGAATTACATTTAGAATCATCTTATGGTTATTTTGAAAAAGAGAGTATGATTACTCCAGAAGAACTCGTAGATTATCTAATTAATAATAATGTTAAAGCCGTTGGGGTTGTTGATTACCTTTCGGCTTTGACGATACCAGTTTTATTAAAATTAAAAAAAGAGCATAATTTAAAAACTAAATTTATTTTTGGCATTAGTGTTAATATTAAATATAATGCTTTAGATGTGCCATCAGTTATATTAGCTAAAAATACCAAAGGATTAAAAAAACTATATGAAATTATAACTATGGCCAATAAGCAAGAAAAAAGATTTTTAAGAAGTGAAGAATTAGAAAATTATCATACGGATTTAATTTATGGAATTACAAGATTTGACTTAGATAAAGATTATGAAAAAGTAATCAAAAATTATGAATATATTGAAATAGATCCAGATACTTTGAAAAGTGATGCTCTTAAAATAGAGGAGTATGCTTTAAATAATCATCTTTTACTAATAAGTAGTAATAAACCCAATACTTTGAATAAAAAATTAACCGAAGAATTTGGCATAAATAGAGAATATTTAACTACTAAGGAAATGTTAAAAAAATTAAATTATTTACAAAAACCTTTTGATGCTGTTATTAATAATGTTTATGAATTAGTGAATAAAATTACGGATTATGAATTACCGAAAAAAGAAAAGCAATTATTTAAATATGCAAGTTGTGACTTAGAAAAAGAAGTTTATGAACGAGCTAATTTACTTTATTTAGAAGAAATACCTAATGATGTTCAAAAACAAATCGCTAAAGAATTAAAAATTATTCAAAAATATCATTTAAGTGATACAATTATGTTACTTGAAGATTTAATTCGAAAAGGAAGTTTAAATAGTTATACAACTTTAGGTGGTTACCTTTCCAACACTTTAATTGTGTACATTCTTGGTTTAACAGAAGTTAATATGATGGATTTAAAAAATAAAAGGGATTTAGAAAAAGATATTTTAAAATATGGTTATAATTTCCGTATTAACACGAGTACCGAAGAAATACCTAAATTACAAGATTATTTAAGAAGATTAACTAATCAAAAAGATGTTTATTATAAAGGAACTTATCGTACTCTTTACACTGTTTATAAGAATAGTCCCGATACCTATAAAGAAATATATTCTGATATGGGAATAATTCCCAATACTTGTTATGTTATTCCAAATGGTGTTAATATTTTAGATTATACTCCCTTAAATTGTTTAAACGATAAAATGGTTACTTGTTTTAATTATGAGTATTTAGATAAGTATTTTGCAAGTATTTATTTTGCTAATCCGAGTAATTATGATTTATTAAATAAGTTAGAAGAAAGATGTGATTATTTAGTAGATAATATTCCTTTAAATATCGAAGAAGTAGTTCAAGAAACCTATGAATTTGTCGATAATTATGACAATAAAAAATTTTTATTAAATAATTACATGCCTGAATTAAGAATGCCTAAAAAGGGAGTGAATATTAAAACTATAGAAGACTTAATTGAGTTAGAAAATCTTACTAATGGTAATTGGCAAAGTAAAGTAATAAGTTATTATTATTTAAATTATTATAAAGTGAAATATCCTAAAGAGTTTTATGATATTTATTATCATTATATAACTGATTTCTTTCAAATAGATGATATAAAAGAGGAGAAAGATCAAGAAAAATTAGCAATAATAAATATTATTTTAAAAAGAATTGCAGATTTAAAATTAGCAGATATTTTAGAAGATAAAACGAATGAGAATATACAAAAGTTAAAAGAAAATATTTTACAAAATAAAATTACCATTATTAATTATGAAGGTGTAAGTACCACAGATTTAATTGTTAATTTATTAAGTATGTTAAGTATTAAAGAAAAATATAAAACCCATTTATATTCGTTAAGACTTAGAAGTGAATATTATAATCGCCATTTAATAAAACTATTATCGGGAATTGATAATAAAATGCTCATTAAATATTTATATCCGTATGTGGGAGTAAGTAAAAATACTCCTGGTAAAATTGAAAGTACTAAATTTTTAGAAGCCGTAGAATTAATTCAAAATAGTCCCATTTATATAAGTAGTACGAAAGCTTATGAAAATAAAGATTATTTAAGTTATGCCTTATTAGATAGTGATGAAGATATTGTAATTTTTGAAGATTTAAATTATTTATTAAAAGAAGATAATTTAAGTAATAAAGAATTAATTAAAAAGATAAAAAGTAAGCAAAAGAAGAAAAGAGTTATTATTATGAGTAGAAGTAAAACTAATGTAGAACTTAATGAATATCAAAATTTAGACGTAAATATTATAAATATATCTAGAAATAAAAATAATTATAATTTTAATCTCTTAAATAATAGATGTAATATTTTACTGTCTAATTCTTTTGGAAAAATATTTTATGATGATTAGCATTAACAATAAAATGCCATTTAAAATTTGTTAAATTAAATAATTCATAATTATAATCTTTATCTAATAAGTATATAACTGCAAATAATTTATCTTTTTTAAATAATTCATTAAGATCTTGGAAACTTACTTGACATTCTTTTGTATCCATTAATTTTCCTGAATATTCTTTTGCTAAATAAATATCTAAATCATATATTAAATTAGGATATTCCACTAGTAAATTCCCGGCATATTTTGGATTATGTATTTCTAAGTTAGTCTCTTCTTTAAATTCTCTTATGGCAGCTTCTAAAGAAGTTTCACCATCTTCAATTTTACCACCTGGTATATCATAAAAACCTTTGCTAATTTCCGTGGTATATTTTATAACAACAACTTTATTATCTTTTATTAAAAATGTTCTAACAGCTTTTCTTATCTTTTTCGTAAAGTTTCACTTAAATATTTATTTTAGCATATTATTTGTATTTTAAAAGGAAATAATTCAATAACATCAGTACATTTTGTGTTTTTAGTTATTCAACCTAAAAATAGTGTTAAATTATAATTCTAAAATATGAAAAAGAGCATTTTTATGTTCAACTAAATATATTTATAAACATTTTAAACTATTAATATTGGTAAAATAAAAAAATCAATCTATTAAAGACTGATTAAATTTTAAATGGAGCGATTGTAGAAGATATCTACAACTTTTACTCATAACGATTTAATATATAGTAAATCAATAATTTTTATTTTAATACATAATATGTATTTTTTCCAGTACCTTTTTTTATTAAAATATGGTCATCTAATAATTTGTTAATAATTTGTTTTGATCTTGTATTTCCTATATCTAATAGTTTTTCAACTTCCAATCTAGTTATTTTTGTTTTTTCTTTAACATATTTTGTAATGATTTCTTCTTGAGTCATATTATTAAATTCGTTTTTATTACTTTCAATATAGTTTAAATTTGGTAATGTTATCTTAAAAACATTTTCTGATAATTCAATAATTGGTTTTAGTTTAGAGTCTTGA
>CANPYA010000033.1 GCA_947587565.1 uncultured Bacilli bacterium
TTAGTAGTTCTTGGATATGGTACAACATCTCTTATATTATCGACACCAGTTAGATAAATAAGTAATCTTTCAAAGCCCATACCAAATCCGGAATGAACACAACCACCATATCTTCTTAAATTTAAATACCAACTTAAGCCTTCTTCTTTCATACCCAACTCTTGCATTCTTTTTAAAAGTTTATCATAATCTTCTTCTCTTTGCGAACCACCCATAAGTTCACCAGCACCCGGTACTTCTAAGTCAACCGCAGCGACTGTTTTACCATCTGGATTTTGTTTCATATAGAAAGCTTTAATATCTTTAGGCCAATTTTTAATAAATACTGGTCCATCAAAATATTCGGTAATATATTTTTCGTGTTCTTTGGCAATATCTTCCCCATATTCGGGTGTAAATTCCCATTTAACTGGGGCTTCTTTTAATATTTTAATAACTTCTTCATGATCAATTCTTACAAATTTACTATTAACAAGTTTATGTAGTTTATCAAGTAAACCATTTTCGACGAATTTATCTAAAAAGTTCATTTCTTCCGGAGCATTTTCTAAAACATAACTAACGACATATTTAAGCATGTCTTCCATTATATCCATATCACCTTCTAAATCACAAAAAGCAATTTCGGGTTCAATCATCCAAAATTCGGCCGCATGCACTTTGGTATTAGAATTTTCCGCTCTAAAAGTTGGCCCAAAAGTATAGGTTTTCTTATAAGCAAGGGCAAAAGTTTCGGCTTCTAATTGACCACTTACGGTTAGTCCCGTAAATTTACCAAAGAAATCTTTTGAGTAATCAATTTCCCCTTTTAATTTATCTAAAGGTAATGTTGTTACTTGGAACATTTCTCCGGCCCCTTCACAATCACTGGCGGTTATTAAAGGGGCATGAAAATAAACATAACCTCTTTCTTGAAAATATTTATGAATAGCATAAGCTGCCACACTTCTTACCCGAAATACCGCTTGAAAAAGATTAGTTCTTGGTCTTAAATAAGCTTGTTCTCTTAAAAATTCCCGGGTATGTCTTTTAGGTTGAATGGGATAATCTTCTGGACAATCCCCCAGTAAAGTAATTTTACTTGCTTGCATTTCCACTTCTTGATTACCACTAGATTCCACAATTTTACCCGTAACTTCTATGGCACAACCTACTAGTAATTTTTTTATTTCGTTAAAATTACTTATCTTTTCATCATAAACTACTTGTAAATGACTTTGGCATGTACCATCAGAAAAATCGATAAAGCCAAAAGTTTTTTGATCGCGGTGATTTCTAATCCAGCCACAAATAGTTACTTCTTTATTTATATAATCTTTAACATTTTTAAATAAATCTTTTAAGTCCATTTTTTTCTTCTCCTTTAATCTCTTATTTTTATATGTAATTCTCTTAATTGTTTTTCATCTAAAGTATTAGGACTTCCCATCAGAAGATCCATACCACCAACATTAGGTGGAAATAATTGCACTTCTCTTAAATTCTCTTCTTCCGTTAAAAGCATAATTATCCGGTCAATTCCGGGAGCCATACCAGCATGAGGGGGTGCCCCAAATTGGAAAGCGGTATATAAACTACGGAATTTATTTTTGATAACCTCTTCATCATAACCTGCAATTGCAAAAGCTTTTTTCATAATTTCAATATCATGATTTCTGACTGCCCCTGAAGCCATTTCATTACCATTACAAACAAAATCATATTGATATGCCACAATATCTTCAGGATTCATTTCTTCTAAGGCCTTTAAACCACCTTTAGGCATACTAAATGGATTATGACCAAAATCCCATTTCTTATCTTCTTCATTATATTCATACATTGGAAAATCATTAATAATACAAAATTCAAAACGATTATTGTCAATTAATTCTAATTCGCTACCTAATTTATTTCTTAAAAGACCCGCTACTTTAACAATATTTTTATCCCCAGCTAAAATAAATATAACATTCCCATTTTGAATATCTAAAGTACTCTTTAAATTATCTATTTCTTTTTCATTTAAGAACTTAACAATACTTCCTTTAAATTCATTTTCTTCATATTTTAAATAAGATAATCCTAAAGCTCCTTTTTCTTTAACAAATTCTTCTAATTTTTTATACCAAGAGTTTGGTTTATCACAAGTATTAACTTTAATCGCTTTTACTACTTTACCTCGAAAACCATTAAATTCACTTTCTTTAAATATTTCACTAATATCTCTAATTATTAAAGGATTTCTTAAATCTGGTTTATCACTACCATATTTATCCATGGCTTCTTTATAAGGAATTCTTCTAAAAGGTCGAGGAGATACTTCTTTATTCGAAAAATTCTTAAATGTTTCATAGAAAACTTTTTCTCCAACTTCATAGACATCTTCTTCCGTTGCAAAGCTCATTTCCATATCTAGTTGATAAAATTCTAGAGTTCGATCAGCTCGGCAATCTTCATCCCGAAAACAAGGAGCAATTTGAAAATAACGATTAAAACCGGAAACCATTAATAATTGCTTATATATTTGCGGTGCTTGGGGTAAAGCATAAAATTTACCTTTATAATTTCTGGAAGGAATGACAAAATCTCTTGCTCCTTCCGGACTACTAGCGGTAATAATTGGCGTTTGAATTTCCGTAAATCCTTGTTCTTTCATAATCTTTCTTAAAAAATCAATAACTTGGACTCTAAATAAAATCTTATCATGCACTAAACTATTTCTTAAATCCAGATAACGATATTTAAGACGCATTTCTTCTGGCGCTTCTTTACTTCTGCCAATTTCAAAAGGTAAAACATTTAAACATTTACCTAAAACAGTAATACTTTCTAAAACTATTTCAATTTCGCCCGTTTTCATATTCGGATTAATGTCACTCCGCAAACGAACAACTCCTTCAATAGATGCTGTACTTTCTTTAGTTAAATCTTGGATTTTCTCTTCATCTTCACTAATTATTTGCACAATTCCCGTTTCATCCCGAAGCGTAATAAAAATTAAACCCCCTAAATTACGAATGGAATTAATCCAACCGGCAACTTTAATTTTTTTACCGACATCTTCTTTACTAACTTCGCCACAATAACGATTACGATATATATTTTCCATACATTCACTTCCTATAAATTACCAATAATATATTCCACTATTTCAGATATATCTACTTTTTCTTCTTCTTTAGTAGCATTATCTTTAACATTAACCAGCCCTTTTTGTAAATCTTCATTATTTAAAATAATTAAATATTTCGCTTTTAACCGGTCAGCTTCACTAAATTGTCCTTTTAAACTTTTATTTAACGAATTGGTTTCCGTAACTACCCCATTTAATCTTAAATTTTGGACAATATCTAAAGCATATAATTTTTCTTCTTCAGAAACATACATTACAAAACAGTCAATTTGTTTTTCTACCGTTTTATATAAATCAATTTCTTTTAAGACATCAATAATTCTATCCATTCCACAAGCAAAACCAATACCATATGAATCTGGCCCATCTAATTCTTTAATTAACTTATTATAGCGTCCTCCACCACCTAGGACATTCGCTTTGGTTTCTTCTTTATCTAAGGATACGATTTCAAAAACAGTATGATCATAATAATCTAGACCTCTTACTATTTGCGAATCTACTTCATAATCAATATCTAAATAATCTAAGTATTTTAAAACTGTATCAAATCTTTCTTTACTTTCTTTATTTAAATAATCAATAGTTTTCGGAGCATTTTTTAAAATACTACTATCTTTATCTACTTTACAATCTAATATTCTTAATGGATTTGTTTTAAATCTTTCACGACAATCTTCACATAATTCATCTAAATGGGGTTCTAAATATTTAACTAACGCTTTTTTATAGTTTTCACGAGATTCTAAATCTCCCAAAGAATTAATATTAACTTGTAAATTAGAAATATGTAAAGCCTCTAAAATATGATATTGTAAACTAATAACTTCGGCATCAATAATAGGGTCATTACTGCCTAAAACTTCCACCCCAAATTGCGTAAATTCTCTTAATCTTCCCTTTTGGGGTCTTTCATAACGATACATCGTACCATTATAAAAATATTTCTTTATATCTGGTAAAGCATAATTTTTATTTTCAATAAAACTCCGAACTACACCAGCTGTACCTTCTGGTCTTAAAGTTAAATTTCTTTCACCCTTATCTTGAAAATCATAAGTTTCTTTTTTAACAATATCGGAAGTATCTCCCACACTTCTATGAAATAATTCTCTGCTTTCAAATATCGGTGTTCTAATATACTCATAATTATAAGCGTGCATCATTGTACTTACTACTTCATTCACATATTCCCATAAAATACTATCAGTACCGGTAATATCTACAGTTCCTTTTGGTTTAGTTATCATTTAATCATTCCTTCCTTCTAAATAAAAAGACCTAGTCATATAAGGGCAAGTCTAAACTCACGGTACCACCTTACTTCTAGGTCTTTAATTTTTATCGCACTTTTAGCGTTTCTAATTATGAAAGTGTCTTCATTTAATAACTTGTTTGACTTTCCCACCAACCGTCATCTCTTTAAACATTTTAATTATTAAACTACTTCTCTTTCCATAGAAAATTTATATTTCATATTCTATTACTTTTTAGACCTTTAGTCAAGAAAAATCCAATGTTGAAAGCCCTAGAACTCGACCGTCCGCGCGACACCGCCCCGCAGGACGGATTTTTTATCCTTCTAAGCTAGTAATTCGGAATGGCTCTATAAGTGATCCTTCTCCCGTTAGTTCAATGTCGGATGCAAGATAGAAGGACGGGCGCAACGCATGCTCACTGTCCAAGTAGTCGCGGTTCACATCGCCTAAGCCAGTGACACGCCACGCACGGTAAATGCTATCCGCCGGATTCAAGCCATAACGACTCATTGTCCATTCATATCCAGAAGAACCACTTGGATAGGTTGTTTCATTATGACTTAAGTGTATCCAACTGTTTTTCGCATTACTATAATTTTCGGGTTTTCCTGCATCGTCATCACTTGTTTTATATGCATAATAATAATCTGATAGATACATTAATCCTAGTGGTGCTTCTATTCTGTCACTCCAGCCACTTTCTATTCCATATATTGTGTCTCCATTATAACTACCATTATTTGTGGTATCTCCATATAGCCAACTATGATTATTGACTATTTTACTTTTTATATTTGCATCTAAACTATAATAATATGAATTTGTATCATTATAATTTGGATTGGTTGTTCCATCTGCACTCTTGCCATTTAATTTTTGATATGGTAAACTTTGAGGCCATTTAATATCTGTTTTGTAATCACTCCACCATTTTACTGAATCAGTTAAGGCAGTCTTTTTAATTACTTTCATTTCGCCACTTTGAGTTATACCAATAATTCTATACATATCATCATCACTACTTGCAGGACAACTTTCAGTGGTACAGCAATTATCTCCTAAACAGATATAATTATTTATTTCATCGGTATATAATCCTTGATATCTGTACATATCTCCTACTAATGATGTTGATAGATAATTTCCACTATCTTTTTCTCTTAAAGTATCTATTGTTGATTTAGGTGGTTCAGTATATTTTTCATAAGGATTAGCTACTACACTTAAAGCCCCAACAAAAGTACTATTTTTGGTACTATTATCAAAACTTCCATCATGACCACTACCACTATAAACTCCACTATCTACTTCATAATAATCTATCCATAATTGAATTTCATAAACACTTTCAGAATTACTTTTGATAAAGTTTTCATCTATTACTCTTGAATCTACTACAGTATAGCCTTCAAATACTTTAGCACCATCTTTTTCTCTATTTAAAATATCACTTTCTAAAGCTTCTTTAGAATATTCATTAGTTAGTTCACTTAAACTACTTAAATAACTAGGTTTTAAAAAGTTATCATAACTAGATGGTTCACTAGCAGGTACTAAATTAAGACTTCTTTTAGAATTAACCCGCATTTTATCACTAGTTATATTATTATCACTATTAGTTAAAGTTGTTAAAACTAAAGAATAGTTAATATCTTCTAAATTTGCTTCACAAGTATTAGTTATTTTAACTTTAATAGGGGTAATATGTTCTAAAGCATACTCATCTTTTATTGGATAAGCATAATCAGGACTTAATGTTCCTTCTTCAGTATATTCAATTTGTAAACAATCTAAATTAATTGTTCCATGAGTTACTGATTCTCCATCTGTATTTTCTACTTGAAAGAAGGCAAAGCCTGCTGATAAAAAAATTAATGAAATTATTAAAAACCCTAAAAGAATTAAGGTCGCAATTCGTAATTTAGATTTCTTCTTTTTATTTTCTTCCATAATATCACCTAGGTTATCTACTCTACTTATTAGTATAATATAAAATATTCATTTTCGCAATAGAAAAATCACCAAAATAAAACACCCATAATATAATATTATAGGTGATTTAAATGCCACACCGGAATAATAATCCAACATTCTATGTTTTATGTTCAATTGGTTTATGTATTTTAATCTTTTATCAATTAATTATTACTTTTATTTTACCCTTTAGATATAATATCTTTATCTTATTTGTAGAAATATTCTTATTAATATTATGTATCAGTCGTATAGTATGGTTTTAAAAATTCTTCTGTTTTATAGACATAATCTAAGCATTCCCGCATATTCTTACAAGCGGTAAATTCATCTTCATCAAAAGTAATCTCGGGTACTAAAGAAATAAGAATAAAAAATAATTTTTGTTCACTTTCCGATAAATAAGTAATATTTAAATATTTTTTATAAATCGTATTAAATTCTAAATCCCAGAAATTATTTTGATAAAGTTTAACTAAATCTAAAACGGGCGTATCAAACTTGGCTTTATCCCAACTAATTAAATAATCTTTATCTCTTTTTAAATAGTGTTCTAAAGCTAAGTTATTGTGAATTAATGATATTCTTTCACTCTTTTTTTCTTTAACTAAACTATACCAATTATCAAGTTCTTCCTCGGAAAAATTTAAAGCTGAATTTATTTTGGAATAATTTCTTAAAAATTCATATTCTTTAGGGGAAGGATAAATACTTTTTAAAAATAATTCATAATATTTTAAATAATAATCTTTTAAATACAAGATATTGTTTTTAATGTCTTCATAAATTTCTTTATAAGTTTCTTCCGATACTTCTTTATTAAAAGAGGTTTTCGCATGTAATAAACCTACGACATTGATTAAATCTTCACTTTTAGAGGGATTTACTACATTATCATCTTCAATATATTCATAGACATAAGCATCATCTCTCGTATCACTATAAACTTCAGGAAAATAATCAAACCCTCTTGATTTTAAATAATTAAATATACTGGGTAAATCTTTATTTTTCGGTTTCTTTTTGACAACAAAATTACCACTAGTGGTTTCTAAGATGGTACATTTACCTCTTATGGTATATCTATAAGGTTTATATAAAGATTTTAAAGCATCTAATTTATTCATCTAATTTGGGTATTAAAACTTTATCTCCAACTTCTATATTATCTAAAGTATTATATTCTTTAACTAAACTACTTGGTACGCCATAAACACTACTTATTGATTCAATTGTTTCACTTTCTTTAACAATATGTACATGATAAGTTACAAAAGTATCATCACTATCTTTAATTGTATCCATAATCGTTTTCTCCTCTTTACTAGTAAGTCTTTCTTCTGCAACTTCTTCTTTTACTTCTACTTCATCTTGTTTTTCTTTCTCTTCTTTTAATCCTTCTACTTCTTCCACTCTTTCTTCCGGATTATCTTCATTCTTATCTAAAAAATCATCAATAATATTTAATTCTTCTGTTAACTCATCTTCATTAACTCTTTCAAATGTTACTTCTTCATCTTCTTCTCTTTCTTCACCTGATAGAGAATATTCAATCTTAACCTTTAAAGTATTATTACCTTCCACATCATATGAAAAATCTTCAATATTAAATTCTAATGAATCTTCTTTAATGCGGTCACTTATTTCAACTTCAAATGGCAAAGTAAAACGAAATGGTTCTTTATTAATACTTACTTCATGAGTCTTATATTCCCCACTGATATAAAAATTACCTAGAACTGTATTCCCACTCACATTATAATCGTGTTCTAAAGACATTTTCGTTATTTCTGAAATATTCGTTTTAAAAGGTATGGAACTTTCAAAGGGTATTTTAATAAACATTTTATCATCTCCTAAAAAATAATATGTTAATAAAAAAAATAATATAACTTTTTAAGCCATATTATTTTTGAAATAAATCTTCATATATTGTTTGATAATTACTAACTAATTTAATTTTTAAATTATCTAAAACTTCTTTAGGAATACTTTTTAAATCACTCGCATTATCTTTTGGGATATAAACTACAGAAATGCCAGTATTATAGGCTGCGATTAATTTTTCTTTTAAACCCCCAACACGTAAAATATCACCCTTTAAAGTTACTTCCCCGGTCATCGCAATTTTTTCACTTATTTTAATATTTAATATTCGGGAAAGAATAACCGTTATAATACTTACGCCACAAGATGGTCCTTCCTTTTTAGTTGCTGTATCCCTCATGTGAATATGTAATGTCTTATTATTTAATAACTCACTATCTAAATAACCTTTTTCTTTAATATAAGAAATAGCTACTTTAATACTTTCTTTTAGAGTATCACCTAAAGAGCCTGTAACAATGACATCATCACTCCCCGGATAAATACTTGCTTCTACTCTTAATATTGTTCCCCCAAGGTTAGTAACCGCTAGAGCATTAACTACTCCCACTTCTTTTATTTCGGTATTTTCTAAAGTAATATTTTCATTTTGTAAATATTTATCTAAATCATTTTTGGTAATTTGATATTTAGCATTTTTACTGGTAATTATTTTAGTAACTAATAATTTTAAAACCCTGGCTAAGTTTCTAACTCCGGCTTCTTTAGTATAATCATTAATTAGGCTCATTAAGACATCATCTTTAATGCTGACTTTTTTACTTAATTTAAATTCTTCATCAATACTAGGAAGTAAATATTTTTTGGCAATATCCATTTTTTCAAAGACCGTATAACTAGCTAAGTTAATAACCTCTAAACGGTCAAGTAAAGTATCTGGGATTAAGTTTACATCATTTGCGGTTAAGATAAAGAATACTTGACTTAAATCAAATGGTTCTTCAATATAGTTATCGACAAAAGTTTTATTTTGATTAGTGTCCAATATATCTAGTAAAGTACTTGCGGGGTCTCCCTTATAATCTTTTACCATTTTATCGACTTCATCAATTAAGATAACGGGATTTTTGGTACCACACTTTCTTAAAGCTTGCATAATTTTACCAGGAAGAGCCCCTAGATAAGTACGCCTTGACCCAATAAGTTCGGTTGAATCATTTAAACCTCCCACACTTATTTTATAAAATTCGCGATTTAAAGAGGACGCAATACTTGATGCAATTGTCGTTTTACCAACACCGGGAGGACCCACTAAACAAATAACGGGACTTTTAAGTTCATTATTTATTTTCTTTAAATTAACATAATCCACTATTTTATCTTTAATATTATCTAAACCATAATGGGTTTTATTTAAACTAGTTAATACTTTCGGACTATTTAAATTTTCTTTACTTACATTATTCCAAGGTAAATTTAAAATCCAATCTAAATAATTTCTTAACACTGCTTCTTCAGGAGAAGATGAATTAATTCGTTCTAACTTTTTAATTTCTAATTTTATTTTTTCTTTACTTTTACTATCAATATTTAATTTATCTAACTTTTCATAATATTTTTTTACTTCTTCACTTTGGGTGTTATTTAAACCTAAAGTTTTTTCAATTTCTTTAATTTTTTCTTTTAAATAATATTCTTCTTGTTCTTTAGCCAAATTCATTTGGACATTACTATCAATTTTTTCTTCTAATTCATTTTGTTTAATTTGAATACTAATGTCATTTAATAGTTTAACCGCTCTTTTCTCACTATTAACTTCCGCCATATATTCTAATTTTTTATCAGTATTAAGGGGTAAAAAAGTGGTTATGGCATCTGTTAGGAAACCTAAGTCATGATCATCTTCTAAAGTCTTTAAAATACTATTAGAAATACTTGGAGATGATTCAATATAATCATTTAAACTATTCTTTAATTTCTTTTTCATTACTTCTTCATTTAAAGAAGCATAATTGGGTAAAATAATATCCGTTACTAAAGCATCAAGCACTTCATCAGTAAACGCTTCATAATTAATAATGCGAACTCTTTTTTCACCCCTTAAAGTTATTCTTATATTCCCATTAGATAATTCCATTTTATTTTTAATATAAGCCACTACTCCCACTTGGGGTAAATCAGAAGTCGTTATTTCTTTCGAATTATTTAGGGGACTTACTACTAAAATTCTACTACTATATTTTTTACTAGCAAGTTTAATAATCTTTTTACTAGTTTCATCTTTTAATTCAAGTTTAATTTCTTGAAAGGGCAAAATGACTAAATCTTTTAAGAGCATTACAAGTAGTGTGAAATTCATTTTTGCACCTCCAAAATATAGACTTTATTATAATTAAAAAATAATAATTTGTAAACTAAAAAATGGTGTTTTTTATATGAAATTTTTGAACATTTTTTAAAACTTTATTTTGAAAAAAAGGAAATCAGCTAAATGGCGAAAATAATATAAGTGAAGGGAGAAATTATTATGCAAAAAATTAAAGAAAAAAAGTATATAGATTATACTGAAAAAATGTTAAAAAAGAAAAATAAATTTAATATTATTAGTGACGCTAAATATTTTGAAGACAATAATGGACTGCGCCACTATGTTGATGGACTTAGTGTCGTTTTAGATCATACTGCTGAAGAAAAGGAAATAGCAGAATGGATTTTAAAAACTTTTGGCGGAATTGTTTTAATGTGCCCAAGAGTAAATTATCCAGATGGTATCAAAACTCCAGATTATATTTGGAATGGCGAGAAATGGGATTTAAAAATTATTTATCATTACAATGTAAGAGTCATAGATAATCTAATAAAAGATAAAAAAAATCAATCTCAAAATTTTATAATTGATATAAGTTATTTAAATGTTGATTTTGATATTTTTGAAAGGCAAATCAAAGCAATATTTAATTCTGACTTTCGTTATTGGGTAAAAATGATAATTATAAAAAACAATAATCATTTTAAATGTTATAAAAAAAAGCGAGGCGACCACCACCCGAATGCGGGAAATGACCAACCTCGATAAATACATTGTACACTAATTAAATATTGTTGTCAACATATTTTTCAACATTTTGTGCGTTATTTAAAACATTTTTTAAAGCAAAAAATGCGAGGCCGCCCACCACCCAATGCGGGAAGTGA
>CANPYA010000034.1 GCA_947587565.1 uncultured Bacilli bacterium
ATATAAAAAAGCATTTACTACTTTGCTTCGTAAACGCTTACTTTCTTTTTATCTCTACCTAATCTTTCATATTTAACAATACCATCAATTTTGCTAAATAATGTATGATCTTTACCCATTCCTACATTAGTACCCGGATAAATTTTAGTTCCTCTTTGGCGATAGATTATTGAACCCGCACTACAAACTTGTCCATCAGATAATTTAGCACCTAATCTACGACCTCTTGAATCACGACCATTATCAGTAGAAGATTGTCCTTTTTTATGGGCAAATCTTTGAATATCTAACTTAATAAATAACATTCTAATTCTCCTTTACATTAATATTTTTTGGATATTGTTTCTCTAGTTCTTTTAATAATTCTAACATATTAGTAATTAATTTCTTGATAACTATATCATTACTTAAAATATCAATAACTAAATCTTTATTATCAATAACCTTAATGGCTTTATTATCAATATTTAATATCCCATTAATAGTGGTTTCAACAATACTAGATGCACTAGCGCAAACAATATCATTTCCATAAGAATCAAAATTAGCGTGACCACTTATTTTAATTCTTTTATCATTATACAATACTTTAATCATAACTATTTACTAATTTTAGTAACAACTAGTTTAGTATAAGGTTGTCTATGACCTTGTTTTTTACGGAATTTCTTTTTAGGTCTATACTTGAAAACAACAATTTTCTTATTCTTTCCTTGGGCTTCAACCTTACATTCAACTTTTGCTCCTTTAACTGTAGGATTTCCCGCAACACCATCAACAAATAAAACTTCATCAAATGTTACAGTAGAACCTACTTCAGCAGCAAGTTTTTCTACATATATTACATCGCCTTCCGCAACATAATATTGTTTACCACCAGTTTTAAATACTGCGTTCATTTCATACCTCCTTATTTAATTTTTCTTTAAGTCGCGCCCTTAAGGTACAATAACTTGTTTTTAACCTTTTCAGTGCGGTTTTTTCCGAAATGACTTAAAACATTATGATTTTATCAAAAATAATATGGTTTGTCAATTTAAAACCCGTAATTTGCCTACCTTTTAGGCTTATTTCCATAAGGAATATCATAAATATTATATTTATTTTGACTAATATGTAGAACTGCTTCTTTTAAATTGGGTGTATATCCTAAAGTTTTCGTAAAACAAATACTGGTTAAACTACCTAAATAGTAGTTAAGGTCTTCTAAAACATCTTTATAATCCATTAGTAATTCTTCTTTATCTTCTACACTGGGATTTTTACTTAAGGCTTGATTAATTAACACAATTTCTTTTAAATAATCTTTAATATCACTTTTAACTACTTCAATATCTTTTAAACCATATTTCTTTAAAAACACTAAATAGTTATCGATAATAGCCACTATATTAGGATAATTAGTAATATTTAAAGGAATAATTGTTAAATCTGTTAAAGGCATATCTTGATATTCTTCCGGAATAGCTAGACCCACAAATTTATCGGGACTTACTTCATCCTTTATTAATACCTCATCAAAACGATGGATAAATAATTCATCTTGATTACTTGCATAAGGAACACCTTCCATAATAAAACTAATACCTTTACTAATATATAAACTATAAATTGTATTTTGGACATCTAAATTAATAAAGCCAACTTTTAAAGCCGAGATATAATCATTATTAACTAAAGGATTATTATAATTTTTTGCAATATTTAAACCCTTCTCAACGGCTTTGTTATAAGAAAGTAACCCATTATTTAAAATACTTTCTAATCTTTGTAAATTAAATCCTATACTATGTAGTAATGTTTCATCTCTATATTGATATTCCATAAGTATCACCAATAAAATTATACCAAATTTTTTATCTTTCGTGAAAATATTGTTTTAATTTGGTCTTTTCTTTGACATAATGCTTATCTTCTTTAAAAAAATGGAGTGTATTCTTTTTTAAATCTTTTAAACTTTTAGTATGATTATCAATTTTATTATAATCTAAATCATATAAGTATCTTTCGAGTAAAAATCTTTTGGAATAATATTTATAATTTTTCCAAGCCAAAATAATTTTATAAAGTAAAAATGTGATAATAAAATAATTATCTAAATGATAAATATAATTAATAATTAAAAAGATTATTAAAAAAATAAAAGATAAATAAATATTTAAGTGATAAGAAAAATGATAAGAAAATATTTTTTCCAATAATAAATTAACTACCTTACTACCATCTAAGGGAATGATGGGGATTAAATTAAATAATAATAAAATAAGATTATAATTAAAAAATAATTTATAAGTGATGGGATTAAAATAATTTTTTAATAATATTAAAATTCCCAATAAAATAATTTGAAAAAGAAAACCCCCTAAAGAAATAAATAAATCTTTATTAATACTACTATTAAGGGGTTTATCAATGGTTGTAAAACCCCCAAAAGGTAAAATTTCCACACTAATAATTTGATACTTAAACATTTTTATAAAAAAGATATGACCTAATTCATGAAATAAACAAATAAAAAAGATAATACTAATATTTTTAATAAAGCCACAAATTAGACAAAGAATAATAAAAAGATAAGTATAACTATTAATTTTAAATTTATTTAAGATATTCTTCATAACTTAAATAAGTATTATCTTTTTGTAACACTAAATAAATAAAATTATCTTGGGCTTCTCCAATTAAAGTATCTTTTTCTAAATAATCATATAAATTAACACTAGTACTCGTTATTCCCCCATACCAATAATCAATCCCATCATTACCTTGAATAATTAAAGTATTACCATAATCTTCTTTATCCCCTAAATAAACTACGATTCCCCCACAAAGTAAAGAGATAGGACTCCCTTTAGATACCTCTATTTTAACCCCATCTAAATAAGTAGTATATTTACCCGTTTTTAAATCACTATTGCTAAAAACTAAATCACTATTATCCGGAACACTCGGAATAATTTTCCCAAATTTATCTTGATACCATTTATTTATTTTGGTAAATTCTAAAGAATCAGTTAAGATATATTCTTTAAATAAAGCTACACTACTTGTATTTACTTTCATAATAATACATAAACTAATAACTAAAATAACACTTAATAAACTTCTTGTTAATAAACTTCTTAAATATTTAATTTTCTTATCACTATTATTACTACTTTGTTCACTATAACGCTTATGACTTATTTTAGTATAATCTTCCATATATTATTCACCAGTAAAATATATGCTTAAAATTTATTTTTTATTTCTTATTAAGAGTAAATGATCATAATCATCATAATCATTCAAGACTTTTTTATAGTCTATTTTAAATACTTCTTTTAAATCATTAAGAGTAACATAAGAATCTCGAAATAAATCTTCTCTAAATTGATAATGCAAAAACAAAAGACCATTTTTCTCTAACATTTCAAGAAGATTATTTATATAAGGTTGTAAATCTTTGATAGTCCAGGAGGTACCCCAACAAGAGGTAAAATAATCTAAAATATTTGATAAAATAATAACATTATATTTGGACTTAAAAGTATCAGGTACTAAAATACCCGGAGTATTTTGAAAAGTAAATTCTATTTCATTTAACTTATTCCGTAATACTTCATACTTTCTTTCACTTTTTAAATAAGGAATATTTTGTTTATTAACAAACTTTTGACTATCTATGGTTAGCATTTGAATTAAGTTTAAATGTTCAATTTTATTTTGTTGTAATAATTTATTATACAAAGTTAATTCTTGCCAAAACAAGCGATATTCTTCATCCATAAATGGTAATAAATTATTTAATATATCAGTTAACTCAAGAAGTGATAAAGCATTCTTACTAACTAAATTTAAAAACTTTAAATATTTACTATAATCATATTTTAAAATTAAAGCTTTTTTTAAACCAAAAACTAAATACTCCGATAATTTATTAATATCAAAAGTATCTATTTTTTGAAAACCTTTTAATGCTAAAGAAAAAGCTTGATCCCCACTACCTAAAACAGTTAAGGCTCTATTTTTTTCGAAAAATTTTAAATATTTTAAATAAGATGTAACATTCTCATTACTATAAAGATAAGTTTTAGAATATAACTCATGATAATCTAAAACAGCATATAAATAACCATGAGTTATTTGCTTTAAAATTAAATTTTGGGCACTTTTTAATACTTCATACATGATGTAATCCTTTCATAATTAATAGTTATTTTAACATAGAGATATTTATTTAGCAAACTTAAATGTTCTAAATGCTAAAATATAAAATACTAAATTAATAAATAAATTAAGACCAATATTAGTAAGTATAATAGGAATACTTTTAAAATTAATTAAACTACTTAAAATAATAAAAGTTAAATAATTAAAAGTACAGATAAAAATAAAATTATAAAAATTATGTTTATTTAATTCTTTAAATACTTTATTAAATAGATACATTATAGATAAAATAATGGTATTATAAAAAGCTACTTTAAAAATAATTAAATCTAATATTAAACCTGTTAATAAATAATATTTATAAGACTTATTATATAAATAGATAATAAAAAAATAAGAAGTATAGTTTGTAAAATTATTAATTAAAACATCTAATATTATTAACAAATAAATCATATTAAGACTCCTTACTATTTTTTAAAACGGTAACATAAGATAAATCTTTAATATCAATAGGATATTCAACAGTAATTATCTTTTCAATATTTTTATTATCTAATGTAATTTCTTTAACTAATCCCACATAAATATTTTCTTGCATATTACCAAATGAAGAGGTATAAATATTATCACCAACTTTAATATCTTCATAATTCGAAATATTTCTGACCACTAATTTATTATCGGTATATTCTAGGACTCCTAAAGAAGAATTAATTTTAACAGGTATTTTCGATGTATTATTCGTAACTAGTTTAACGACACTTGTTTTATTATCACTTTTACTTATAACCCCTACTAAAGTATTATCATAGATAACGGGATTATTATTAAGTTCTTTATCTTTTCCTCCTCTTATCGTAATCTCATTTAAATAATTATAAATATCTTTATAAATTATATAAGTATTAAAAGATTCACAATTATAAATTAAATCTATCTCATTAAACTCTAATAATTTGTTATATTCACTTTCAATATTATGACAATCCATCGGAGTATAATCGATATCTTGAATAGTTATTAAATTATAAATAGCATCTTTTAAAATGATAATTAGAAAAAGAATTAAAAATAAATAATTTTCTTTAATTAATTTCTTCATAATTTTGACTTTCTAAATATAAATCTAAGACACCTTGATTTATTTTACTATAAATATTTTGATCACTTTTTTTAATTAAAGTTTCATACTTTTGTAAATATTCAAAGAAATTTTTATTAACCGTAATTAATTTTAAATACACATTTATTTTATTATTTTCATAATAGGTAACCATTTCATTGACTAAATCAATATCTTCATATATAGCGGTATATATTTTATATAAATCATCTTCTTTAATAATTATGGCCGAGTCAATAGTTTTTGCATAACTTTCGGCATTATCTAAACTTGCATAAGCCCCGACTTGAAAAGCATAAGCCGTATATTCTTCTTTAGCATAGATATGATTTTTATTTAAAACAAAGAAAGTTATAAGAATACCTCCAATTATTGATAAACTAATCATTACTATATTCTTTTTCATTGTATCACCCTAATTAATATAGCATATTGATCTTGAAAAAAAGGTCGAAAAAAAAGATATTACAATAATATCTTAATTTTAAACTTTAAATTAATACAAAAGGATCATCTAAACTACCTTGGCCAGATAATTCAATCGCATTAGATAAATAAAAAACAGGTCTAACAGCAAAAGTATATTTATAAGGATTTAAGAATATTACCCCTGCCATATTTATATATCTTGCCATATAATAATTTGCACTAAATCCAGCTCGAGTCATTGTCCATTCATAGCCAAAATAATTAGCATGACTATTGGTGGGATGATTTACTTCATTGTGAGACAAATGAATCCAAGCATTGGAAGCAATTGAATTTTCACCGGGACTACCTCCTGGATAAGCATAAATATAATCATGCAAATACTGTAAACCAATAAAAGCTTCAATACTTTTATTCCACAAATATGGTTCACTTATATATCCTTCGGCATTATCACTTTTTACTCCATGAGTTGTCTCTTCTTTTCCTGTTTCAACTGCATATATTTTATCACCAATATATCTAATTGCATTATCTTCTGTATTTGTATCACCATACATCCAATATTTTTTGACAATTAAACTTTTTAAATCTGGGGTTAAAATGCTATAAAAAGAATTTGATTGATACATTGTTCCTTCTTCATAATCATTCAATCTATGAAATAAATCACTATTAAGCCATTCAACATCAACGTTATAATCAGTATGCCATGACAATGCTTCAGTAAATGCTGTTTTTTTAATTACTTTTAATTCACCATAACTATTTATACCAATTATTCTATACATATCATCATTACTATCAGCACTACATTCGGAAGTTTTGCAACAATTATCTCCTAAACAGATATAATTTCTTACATCATCAGTATATAATCCTTGATAACGATATAATCCACCAGTTAATTCTGTAGTTAAATGACCGTCAATATCTTTACTTCTTAAAAAATTTATATTGGGCTCTATATCATAATATAAATAACAATAACATGTTTTATCCGTGTTTAAAGTTATTGTATAATTTTCATAATCATAATCTATTGTATTATCAATAACTTTACCATTTACATCGACACAATCTGATTTACTTTCATTGAATACATAACCTTCAGTTGGCAGTTCACCTTCACTTTCTTGATATTCCCCATTTTTTTGTTCAAGCATTAAAGCAAACTGTTTATTTTTAAATGTATCTTTTAATTTTACTTTAGGAAGTTCATGATATTCTTTTTTATTATTCAATGCAAAAAACATACTAACTATTAGTACTATTCCTATACTTAAAAATATTAGTATATTTTTATTTTTTTTGATCATAAGACACATCTTCTATCCTATGATTTTATTATAAATTACCCCCCCCGATTGTCAACAAAAAACAACCCAAAAATCAATGGATTGTTCATTAATATCTTAATTTTTTCCTTTTCTCTTTATAGTCTGGAATTACTTTACTAACAATATTCCAAAAATTCTTACTATGATTCCCTTCATAAAAATGGGCCATTTCATGCACAATAACATAATCAATTAAAGGAATTTCTTTTTTTAATAATTCACTATTTAAAGTAATTATTTTATCTCTAGTGTTACATACACCCCATCTAGTCCGCATTTTTCTAATTCTTAACCGAAATTCGGGTAAATTATTAAAACATTTCTTACAAATATTTATTTCTTCATTAAATATTCTTGCACATTCATCTTGATAAAATTTATCTAAAACATCTTCATTATGACAAATAATATGATTATCTTCAAATTCAATATTTTTAACGCGATTATCAAATGTGACATTATAAGGAGTACCTAAATACCAAAAATCTTTATCTCTTTCTTGTTTTTCTAAAGCATCTTCATACATTTTTAAAATAGAACTAGAATTTTTCGTAATTAAATTTTTAACTTCTTTATCTGTAATAAACTTTGGGGCGGTAATTATTAATTTACAATTTTCATCAAAGCGAAAATAAAGATTTTTATTATCTTTTCTTATTACTTCATATTCTATTATATAATCATTTAATTTAAACTTCATAATCTCACTAATTCTTTCACTTATATTTTATCATACTTTATTTTATCTCACAAACTGATTTAACCAAAAATAATCTCGATTTTTAAAATCACAAACAAATAAATTATCACTTGAAAGAAAATTGACTAGGAAACTAGGATTTACGGCATCAGTTTTCAAAATTATATGGGTTTTATAAACTTTTAAGGTACTATTTTCCGGACGATATTTATTACTTAAAGAATGCACATTACCATCATAAGAATAAAAACGATTATTTTTAAATAAACTATTTATTCTTTTATTAACATAATCCGGTTCAAATTTTAAAAAGATATTATGATACATTTTATTAGAAATGCCCATATTAAAACTATCTAGGTAATATAAACTGTCGATAGTTTTAAATAAGTTATAGGGAGTTTCCTTTGTTAAAATAGCTAGTTCCCGATTAATTTTAAAGATATAGAATGTTCGCATATAATCACCTTAAATTAAGTATAGCTTATTTAATGTGATTATTTTGTTTTCTTTTGTCGAAAGTTAATTATTTTTTAAAATTTCAATTATTTTGGTTTTAATGGCATCTAAATCTAAATTGTATTCATTTAATAATTCAGCTTTAGTTCCTTCTTTTGGATAAGTATTAAGGCCTAAAGCATATTCTTTACCACTCGCATATACTTGCCATAATAAAGTATTCGAAAATTCTAAAGTAAAGGTTTTAATTTCTTTAGGTAGTAAAATATTTTGATATCTTTCAGTTTGAATACTAAATAATTCCCAAGATGGCATAACAACAACCCGAATATCAAAATTATATTGTCTTAAATCTTCGGCTACTTTTAAAGCATATTTTACTTCTGGTCCAGAAGAAACAATAATCGCATCTAATCTTTCTTGTTCTTTTAATATGCGGTAAGCACCTGCCATCACATATTTCGGATTTGTTCCGAGTAATTTTGGCATTTTTTCATTATCCATTACTAAGACAGCAGTTTTTCTTAAATTACTTAATATTTCATAAGATCCCACTACTTCATCAATGTCCGCTGGTTTAATAGTAATTAAATTAGGTATTAAACGTAATAGATTTATTTCAGATACCGCACATGCTCCATAATTACGGTCAATAAAATTATCTTGGGTAAAGATGAAATTAACATCATAATTATTTTGCGTACTTAATTTTATTAAATCGAAAATTTTATTAACATTAACTAAAGGCGTACTTACAAATACTTTAAAACCAAGGGATGCAAGACCTAAAGAAATACCACCCATAGCTAAAGTTTTAGATCCAAAATCAATATTTCTAGCTGATTTATCTTCTTTACTCATAAAATTAGCGGTTTTAATTAAACATTTAGTATTATTAAAATTACCATCAGAAACATTTAAGATAAAAGGACTTTTACTTGCCATTAAATTAAATATTTTATTATTAGAGATTAATAATTCTTCATCATAATTAGCGTTTATTTTAATATTTTCGGCATTAAAATTAATTTTAAAAGTTTTGTTCTTTAGAAAATCAATAATATTTTTTATTTTTATATCACTTAAATTTTCTTCATAAACACTTTGCCATTTATTTAAGAATTTATCAAGTCTTTTATTTAATGCATTTTTAATTTCTGTATATAAAGTTGTTGGGACATCAAATGGATTCTCTATACCAAATTCAGTTCGCATAGTATTTAATTCATCCATAGAATATGGCATATATAATTTATTTTCTTCTCTTACATATTCTTTAGTATTATCTTTAATAATTAAAATAGTTGGTTTCTTACTTATCTTAGCGTCTTCTAAAGCCCCATCAATTGCACTTAAATTAGTATTATTAAGAGTTTCCGCATTAAAACCTTCTAAAGATAATAAATCATCTATTTTATGATGGAGATTACTTTTAGTATTATTATCTTCAATAACGACATATATTAATTTATTTAAGTTTTCGCATCTTACATATTCTAATGTTTCAAGACCTATCCCACTTAATAAATCTTCTTCTTTACATAAACAAAAGGTATGATAATTTATTAAATCACATTTCGGATTTTCTAATTTGATTAATTCTTCTATATAGCGTTCTCCTAGAGCAATACCAGCAGAAGTTGCTAAAACATCACCTGACGCGTTACTTCCTACTTCAATTCTTTTCGTACTACTTTGGGCATAACTACTACAAGAAGAACCTAATTTTTGATAGTCTTTTAAACTTTCTAAAGAAATATCTTCCGTAAATAAATTAATTCCCGCATACATTAATGGTAGTAAATCATTACTTACTATTAACCGGTCCCGATTAATAAAATCAGCATTTTGATTATCAAAATTTAAGTGCTTCATCATTATTGTATAAAGTATTGGCGCACTTTTTAAGCACAAACTAGAATTGCCACTTTTGCCATTAGCAATCATATCCAAACTTAACATTTTTAAATTATTAATTACATTAGTATCAAACTTATTCATCTTTCCACCTCTTACTTACTAATTAAATTATTTATTTTTTCGACTGCATGATTATTGTCGAGTTTTAATAACCTTTCTTTCGTTTTATCTAAAATACTCGGATTATTATTTATTTTTAAAATAGTCTTTTTAAAAGAATGTAATCCTTTAACTTTAAAGCCATATCTTTTTTTCATAATAAACCGGGCATTATATTTTTCTTGCCCCCCAACACCGGGAACTAATACCATCGGAACCCGCATCTCAAGGCACTCGGTAACTGTCGCTCCACCCGGTTTGGAAATAACTAAATCACTTACTTTCATTAAATTTAAAACATCTGTTGAATAACCTAAAACTTTTAAATTAGGATAACCTTTTTTCATCTTTAACTTATCACATTTATCTTTTAACTTGGTATTCTTACCACAGATAAAGATGATATTTATATCTAGATTTAATTTTAATAATTCTTTTAAATAATCATAATAATACATACTACCTAAAGCCGAACCCCCAAAAAAGAGAATGGTTTTTAAACGGGGATTAAGATTGTATCTTTTTTGAATCGTTACAGGATCATCTAAATGATTTATTTTATTAATATTTAAAGGAAGACCATAAGGATAGATTTTTTTTGGGTCCATTCCTCTTTGAATGAGTTCTTCTTTAACTACTTCATTACCAACAATATAACCATCTTCGTACTTTTTATTACTCGTCCAAAATTCGTGAGTTCGGTAATCCGTAATAATCGTATAAATTTTACTATGGGTTAAACCTAATTCATTATAATAAGCAATCATATTACTACAAAAGAAATGGGTTGATATTGTAACATCCGGATTAAATTCACTAATTACTTGGCGTAACTCTAAATTATCATAACTTTTCTTAGCTGTTTTTCTATTTCCTAAACTTGTAATTTTATGATCCATTAATTCATAAACCGTGTCAAAGATTTTTTCATGTCTTTTATGACATACCCAATCCCATAATTTAATGCTTAATTTTCCGAGAGCATTTCCATAAGGAGTCATATCAAAAAGTAGAACTTCCATTTTAGGATTATGTTCCATTAAGTATTTAGCTACATATTCCGCAATTGATTTATGACCAGAACCATATCTGGCGTAGATAACTAAAACTTTCTTTTTCATTTGCTACCCTCTT
>CANPYA010000035.1 GCA_947587565.1 uncultured Bacilli bacterium
CACTTAAGGCAAACCCACTTAAAATTAATAATAAGATTTTTTTTATCTTCATAACTATCTCCAATATAATTATAACATGATTATTTAATCACTTTCAAATATTTTATTTTAATTCCTTCTTTACTAAATTTTTCTTCATATTCCGTCATTATATTAGGCATATCTTCTTTTTGTAAATCATAACTAATCTCATCAATCTCGTAACCATACTCTTTTAGGGAATCTAAGCTATAACTAAATAAATCATCATTATCAGTTTTCATAATTATAAGACATTTATCTTTAAAAAAATTATCATATAACTTTAAAAAATCAGGAGAAGTTAATCTTCTTTTAGCGTGTCTTTTTTTAGGCCAAGGGTCAGAAAAATTAAGATAAATAACATTTACTTTGTTCTTAAGTAATTCTTCTAAATCTTTAACATCACTAATAATAACTTTTAAATTAGGTAAATTATAATCTAACATTTTTTTAATCGCCACCGCGGCCACACTAGAATATTTTTCGACCCCAATATAATTGATATCCGGATTATTTAAAGCTTTATTTAAAATAAAATTACCCTTACCCATCCCAATTTCTACTTCAATGGGATTATTATTTCCAAAGTCAATTGCATCCTTTATTAAAAAAGGACAATTACTTAAAACTTCATCTTTATATTTTGGATTTCGCATCCGCATAACTAAAACACTTCCTTAAATTTAACATATAATGTTGGTAGGAGGAATAAAAAATGCGTAAAAGTCGAAATTCATTTTTTCAAGAAAGTAGTTTTCAAACCTATAATCCCAACATTAATATGAACCCAAATATGACACCCGGTACGAATACTTATGGTGCCCCTTTTGAAACGAGCGCTAGTAATTATTTTTACCAAGGTCCTGTTCCTAATAATTATACCACAAATTCAAGTAATACCGATATAGAAAGTCGTTTCGCCAAAATTGAAAGACAATTAAATAGAATGGAATATCGTTTAAATAAATTAGAAAATAACGCGAATGTCTTAACTAATGATGATTTTGACACTAGTAATTCAAATATGTATATGTTATAAACTCTTTTAAGGAGTTTTTTTAAATTTAAAATCATCTTAATGTCAAATATTTGTCAAAATAGTATTTTACTTCATCTTCTTATATTTTTTTATGGTACAATGTAATTAGAAAATATTTGAGGAGGTGAGTTATACTTGAAAACAAATAAAAATATTGATGATGGCATTGTTGAAATTATGCTTGGTAGTGTACTAATTGCTATTAATAACTTTAGTAATGGAACATTAATAGAAAGAATATTTGTATCTCTAGGATTTATTATTTTTAATATCGGTATTTTTAGAACTATGTTGAAATACAAAGCCGATAATAAAAAAGGTATGATGATATTCTTAATTATTATGAATGTGGTTTCTATTTTAGTATTTATAGGTTTATTATATAACACATTCTTTTAATAGTTATATGACTCGTTTATACGAGTTTTTTTAATGGTAGATAATCATCGCACTAAAACAATAAAGTTGTTCTTCCCCATTAATCCCAATTGCCACTTGATATTTTATATCGATAATATCAATATCTTTACTTAAAAATTCATTAACACTATTTTCTAAATCTTTTTCACATTCTTCATCAATTACTTTAACTTTCATTCTATCACCCTTTTAAATATACCAAAAAGAAGATAATTATTTTGTCAAAAAAATTGAATAAAAATAAAGTAGAGATTCTATTCCCTACCTTACCATTTTTTGCTTAACAAAAAATTACCTATTATTCTTAAATTTTTTTAATTATGCTCCTGCTCCAGTATTAGTTACATCACAAGTAAAACCAGTATTTTCAAATGTAATAGTAAGATTTAAACCAGCTATTGCATTTTGATTATTTGAAGTATTATCAAGTTCTACATCTGCTGTTAAATCAGCTGTACCATTACCAGTAATAACATATTTTATTTGTTTAGTTATACCAGTAGTATCAGCATCGATTAAATCTTTTAAATCAATAGCATCTGCTGTAGTTACTGTAACTGGATTAGTACTATTTTCTTGTGGTGCAGAAATATAAACTTTACCATCACCAGCAACAATAGCAGCTTTTTGTGTCTCAGTTGTACTGGTAGCTTTAACTGTAACAGTTGAAGTACATGTTAATTCAGCATTAAGATCTTGTGATTGACTTTTTACTTCAGCTTGAGAAATAACATGATATTTTCTTTCTTCTTCTTTTTCGCTACTTTCTGAAGCCCAATATTGTGTTCCTTTTAGTGTTTCGGCCATATCAGCTGCAGTTAAGTTTAATTTTAAACTTGCAATCTTTTGATTTAATTGCGCAGTACCATAATTTTTAGTATCTTCTACTTGACCATTAAAATTTGTAGTTGTTTCACCATCTCCACCTTGCACGATTGAAAAATATGCAAATGTAGCTCCGACTACTGCAACAAGTAAAGTTGCGACTGCTATTACTGTTAAAAGCATTGTGTTTTTCTTATCCACTTTTTACCTATCTCCTTCCTAGTTTAAATTATAAATTACCCCCCCCGATTGTCAATGAATTTTTCATAATTTTTTAAACTTTACAAAATTTGCTTTTTTTCTTGCCCACAAAATGGTATAATTTTTTAAAAGGTGGTTGCAATGCAAGATAAGATTTTTATATTTGGTCACAAAAATCCCGATACTGATAGTGTGTGTAGTGCGATTAGTTTATCTTATTTATATAATTATTTAGGTAATAATACCGAAGCAAGAATTTTATCTAACATTAATGAAGAAACCAAATATGTTTTAAAAAAGTTTAAAGTTCCGGTTCCAGAAGTATTAGATGATGTTAAATTACAAATCAAAGATATTAATTATCATAAAGGGTTTAAAATAGATAGTAAGTCTTCTGTTTATAATGCTTTTTTTGAAATGCAAAAAGATAATATGAGTACCATACCGGTTATTGATGAAAAAGATAATTTTATCGGGGCCTTTGCGATGAAAGATATTGCGAAAAATGAAATTCTTGGGGATACCAAAAATTTAAAAACTAGTTATGACCATATTTTAGAGGTCATTGATGGCGAAGAAGTATTAAGGTTTAATGATGAAATTGAAGGCGAAATAACCAATGTCAATATAAGAAGTACCACTTTTCATGAAGATAATCACTTAAATAAAAACTCTATTTTAATCGTGGGTGATAGACACTCCATTATTGAAGAAGCGGTTAATAGTAAAGTTAAATTAATTATTGTTACTTATGATAAAAAGATAAAAGAGGAACATTTAGAAATTGCCAAAAAGAATAAGGTTAATATTATTTATACCAAAAAAGATACTTATGATACCTTAACTACTTTAAGTTTTGCCAATTACATTACTAATTATGAATTTGCGACTGAACTTGTCTGTGTTAAAGAAGACACTGATGTAACTGATTTTAATGATTTAGTTAATAAATCAAGACATAGTTATTATCCTGTTATCGATAATCAAAATAAATGTCTAGGTTTAATTAAGTTATCTGATTTACGAGATAATCACCCCAAAAAAGTTATTTTAGTTGATCATAATGAAATTACCCAAAGTATTTACGGGTTGGAAGAAGCAGAAATTGTGGGCATCGTTGACCATCATAAATTAGGAACTTTAGGTACTAACAAACCAATTAATTTTCGGAATATGACGGTCGGCAGTACTTGTACTATTGTTTATGAATTATATAAAGAAAATAAAGTTAAAATACCTTATCATATTGGGGCTTTACTTCTATCTGGTATTCTTTCGGATACTCTACTTCTTAAAAGTCCCACAACTACCAAAACTGATGAAAAAGTTGTCGATGATTTAGTTAAATTAACAGGTCTTGATGCTGAGAAACTCGCCATGGAAATGTTTAAAGCCAATGATGTAATTAAATCTAAATCTTTAAAAGAAATAGTTTATATGGATTTTAAAGCATTTAACATTGATAAGAAAGTAATTGGTATTGGCCAAGTAACTACCTTAAGTAGTAAAGCCATATTAAAACAAAAATCTAGTTATATAAGATTTTTAAATCGAGAAAGCGCTAATAAAGGATACGATATTATGTTATTTGTAATTACGGATATCTTTAAAAATGGTTCATATTTATTATTTAATGAAAGTGGACACGAGACTTTAAGAATGATATTTAATGAAAATTTAGAACAAGGCGATTTTATTAAAGATTTAATCAGCAGGAAAAAACAAGTTGTGCCAATGATTATGGATATAATAAAATAATTAAACAATCGAAAAAGGAATAACTACAAATGAGCTATTCCTTTTTCTTAAAGTGTGAGTTAGGTTAGGTAATTTTATAATTCCTAACAATTTAATCATAAAGGTTAATTATGATATTTTTGTGTTATTTTTGAGAAAATTTTTTATTAATAATGAAATAAAATGTTGAACCTTTACCGACTTCACTATTAACGCCATATTTAAAATTATGTTTTGATAAAATTTCTTTAACAATCGATAAACCAAGGCCAGTACTTACCACACTTCTGGTATGATTTTTTTCATTTTTATAATATTTGTCCCAAATATATGGTATTTCTTCTTTTTTAATTCCTTTACCAGTATCAGATACTTCTACTAAATAGCCAAGTTCTACTTCTTTTAAGATAATTTTAACAACTTTATCTTTACCAGTATAGTTAATCGCATTATTTAAAAGATTATAAATAACTTGATTAATCTTATCTTTATCAGCCGTTACTAAACATTTTTTAGGTAAGTCTAAAACAAAATTATAACTTTCTAAAGATTCCATAACGGAATATCTTTTGATAATCTTTTTAATTTCTTTAACTAAATCATATTCGACATAATTGTAATTATAAACATTATTTTGGACTTTAGATAATTCTAAAACATCATTAACTAAAGTTGTTAATCGGTCTGACTCTTCCATAATAATATCTAGGTGTTCATTCATTTTATCTTGATCTTTATAAGAGATATCTTTAATCATTTCGGCATAGGCTTTAATCATTGTCAAAGGGGTTTTTAAATCGTGCGAAACATTAGCAATTAAATCTCTTTTTACTTCATCATTTTTCTTGAGTTCTTTTTGCACATCTTCTAAAGTTTCACTTAATTCATCTATTTCATTGACGCCATTTTTTGGAAAAGTTATGTCTTCACCCATACCTAATTTTTTAACCTTGGTATTAATCTCTCTAATTGGTTTAGTTACTTTATTAGCAATATAAAACGAAATAAATATCGAACATAAAATTATTAGAACAATAAAATAGACTATTTGACTTTTAAAAAGTTTAACATAACGATTTATATTTTGTAAATTAGTATAAATAAAGACATTTTTATTCCCCGATTTAAAAGCATATAATAAACCTTTAGTATTAGTTTCTTTATTGAATATTTTATAATAATCACTTAATTCCCCACTAGTTAAGTAACTTTTAATTTTATCATCAACAACTTGATTATTCTTATTTAAAAGACAACCATTTTGCATGGTATTAAAATTATAATCAACCCCATGTTCATTAATTACTTTAATACATACTTCATTTTCATAAGCTAAATTTTCGGATAAAACATAAATATCTTCTTTACTCGTATTGTATTCTCTAACAATTTCATTAACTTTTTCTAACTTATAACTTTTATAATAAGAATTGAATACTACTACTTCACAAATCCAAATAATTAAAATAATACCAATATTAAAAAATAATATCGATACTAAAGTTTTAAATTCAATTCCTCTACACTTCTTCTTTATATTCAATTTTATATCCCATTCCTCTAACCGTTTTAATTAAATCACGATATTTACCTAAGTGGGCTCTTAAGGTTTTAATATGCGTATCAACTGTTCTGTCATCACCATAAAAATCATAACCCCAAATATTAGATAATAAATTTTCTCTCGATAAAGCAATATTTTTATTTTCAATTAAATATTTTAATAAGTCATATTCTTTCGGTGTTAAAGTAATTAACTTACCATCAATATATACTTCATGAGCTAAATCATCTATTTTAATGCCCTCTAATTCGATTAAATTTTCTTTAGCATTTCTTCTTGTGATGGCTTTAACTCTGGCCACTAATTCTTTAGGACTAAATGGTTTGGTTACATAATCATCAATACCTAAATCAAACCCAATTAATTTATCATATTCTTCACTTCGGGCAGATATCATAATAAATGGAATATTTTTAATCTTTTTAATTTCTTTACAAGCCGTATATCCATCCATTTTAGGCATCATTATATCCATAATAACTAAATCTATCGGATATTTATTGACAATATTTATGGCTTCATTACCATCTTCCGCTTCATAAACTTGCATTTTTTCTAAAGTTAAGTATTCTTTTATAACATCCCGAATTAATTTCTCATCATCAACAACTAAAATATTCATCTCATCACCATCAATTTTATATTATACTACATTTGTGAAATATAAATGAAAAAATACAGTAATTAAACTGCATTTTTAATTAGCATCATTTAACTCCGCTTCACTTCGCTTGCGTTCATTAAATAAATCATAACTAACGATAGCATTTCCAACTTCTAAAGTTTTCTCAGCATATTCTAGATTATCATTAATATAATCAATATCTAATGGATCATCTTTTAACACTTTGTATTCCCCAGTTGAATTATTGTAATAAACTTTTTCAGTTAAGTAATTACCCGTTGGGAAGATAACAATATTATTTTTCTTAATGTTAAATATATCGTGACCTAATACATAAGGATTATCAATACCTAACATATTAAATAAAGTTGGAGCGGCATCATACATACCCATTACAGTTTTAACTTCCCCATGAAGTTTTTTCGAAAGTTCCTTATTCTTAGTCCACATAATAAGTGGCGTTTTCTTATTTAATTGATGGTCATAACTATCATAAGGAACATAACTTGGATCAAGTTCATCTTTTAATTCACCCGTTAAATAATCATAATTGTATAAATAATTCATATCTTTATAACTTATTTTGGCATCATGATCACCATAGAAAACAAAGACTGTATTGTTGAAATAATCACTATTCTTAATCATCTCGATAAATTCACCAAGAGCTTTATCAGCATAATTAGCACTTACTATATATTTACCTACTGTTCTTTTACATAAATAACAAGTTGAAGTTTGTTCTCCAAGTTCATTGGTATAGTAATCATTTAAGTCTAAAGTAAATCTTTCATTTGGATCAAATGGAGAGTGATTAGATAAAGTAATTAATGTCCCAAAATAATTTTCATAAGTTGCTTCCATTGTTTCTAGTTTTTCTACTGCTTGTTCAAAGAACATTTCATCATTTATACCAAGGCCAACTGTATCAGTTTTAGGGTCAAATGTGAAGGAATCTTTAAAGATTAATTCATCATAACCTAAATGGGGATGGATTTTTCTTCTACCCCACATATCTGCCGCATTACCATGCATACTAAAGGTATGATATCCTCTTTCCTTTAAGAAAGTAGCCATAGTTCTAAAAGTATTATCATAGTAACTAATGAATACTGTCCCATTTAAAGATGGTAGTAATCCTGTAAGCATCATATATTCAGCATCAGATGAAGTACCAATGGATACTTGCGGATAGAAATTACTAAAGAATAAACCTTCTTTGGATAATTTATTTAAGTTTGGAGTCACTTCTTCCCCGTTAAATTCTAAGTCCATCAAGAAATCTTGCATACTTTCCATATGAATATAAACAACATTGTAACCTTTTAAAATATCGGTATATTTATTATTACCAAGATATTTATTTCGCTCTTCGGAATTAAAATATTCATCATATAATGCAACAGCATCTTCATAACCAAATAAACTAGTTATTTTTGGTTTTACCGTTTGAACAATATCATTCGCTTGATACAAAATAATCCCAAATCTTTGGGCAACATAAGTCCGATCCCATTGTTTATTAAGCCGACTATAATCAGTTCCCGTCGCTGTCGCAAAAGAATAAATTAGAAAGCAAAGACCTACAACTGCAGTTCCAATCATTAAAGTTTTCTTTCTTTCAATTTTAGCAATTAAATTATAATATGGTGTTTCTTTTAATAAATGATGAATATAATAAAATATAACTGGTTGAAGTAAAAAGACGAAATTAGAAATTCTTAATTGGGCATAGATGGAATCTGCAACAGTTTCGGTTTGGCCCAAAGTGGCAATTTCCCCAATAGAAGCAAAATAAGAATAAAAAACAAAATAAATAGAGTTAACAAATTCAATCAGTGTAAAAATAATAATCCAAGTAAAGAAATATTTAAATTGATTTTTTGGTTTAACTAAATAACCAAATGAGCCAATAATTAAAATAAGACCTAAATCAACTGCCGTTGCTTTAAAAAATAGAGCGGTACCAACAGTTATATATCTTAAAAACATCGCACCACTTATAGATAATATTAAGTAAGTTAAAAATAATCTATTAGTATAACAATATTTGACTATCCCTAAACGAATTTTATTAAAATATTTCTTAATTAATTTCATTTATTTAACCTTCTTCAGTATTAATTATAACAAGTTTCTTTAATATTAGCAATTTTTGTTGCAAAATTTGTTGCAAAAATCTTTAAAATTTGGTATTATTTAAACGTGTCCAAGTTGCAGGTGTAGTACAGCGGCTAGTATGCGACCTTGCCAAGGTTGAGACGGCGGTTCGATTCCGCTCACTTGCTCCAAAAGATAAAGCCATCGCATTAGCGATGTTAATAATTAACCCCTCGTTGGGCATTTGCTCGGCGAGGGATCTTTTTTTAATTTATTGTATTTGTATAAAATTTTCAGAAAAATATAGGTAATCTTCTCCTGAATTATCAACAATTCTAAATTCATTTTCTGAGCCAACTCTATTATAAATATTTCCAATTGTTAAATCTATAGAATCTTCTCCTCCAATATATTGATATTTGCCTAAAAATTTCATTTCAATATATTTATTTTCAGATGATTGATAAACCTTTATTTGATCTCCATGATTATTAAGAACTTTAATTATATCTTTTGTTTTATTTAAAGGATATGGAACATCGCTCTCGTGATAAATTTGTACATCAATTACAATACCTATAACTTCTTTATTATTTCGATTAACTAAAACTTTATCACCAATAGATATTTCTTTTACATCAGTTTTATAGTAGAATGAAGGTTCACCAATAGTTTTTGCAGTAATATCATCCTCATATATAACTGAAACATAAGTATATTGCTTTTCATTTATAACTATTATATTTTTATTTAAATCGTTGTTTAAATTCTCATATTGTTCTTTATTATATGATTTATTCAATAAATTTTCAAACTTCATAATCGTACTCACCTATATTTATTTTAACATAAAATCTTTTTTTAATTTTTATCTCATAATTATGTCATTTTACAAGAAATGACGTAATAAATTATTGCTTTTCCTATTAGTAATCGTTTCAAATTGCTTTTAACTCCTATAATTAGAAATTTTTTATTTGCTATTATTAAATTACATAACATTTTTTGTAACAAAAAATAAATAGTAAACGAATAGTTAACACTAACTTTATATAGCTTTTTTAAGAAATATTTTATATGAAATTAAATAAGAAACTACATAAAACATAACATTTAAAACAAGACAGATATATGGTGAAATTTTAAATAGATATAATAAATCTACATTTAAATACAACTCAGGAAATATTAGTAATAATAAAGAACCAAAAATACCTAATACAAATATAAATAAAGCCGGAATAATAGCTGATTGCATTCTGCCTTTTTCTACTCCCCATTTATAAATACATGGAATATTTGCACACATTAGAAATGATACACTAGTGAAGGCTAAAAAACATATTCTTAATGAATCTCCTACATTATTTACTTTACCTCTAACTAAAATAGTAATTAAGAAACTTACTAAAATACCGACTACAATAGAAATAAAAGAATTTAAAAAGACAAATAAATATTTAGATAAAACAATATCTTTTCTCGTAATTGGTAATGATAATAAATATTTATCAGAAAGAGCATTTTCATCATAAGAGAAAGAAGAAATACTGTTCATTCCAAAAAAGATTAAAAATAAAATCGAACCAAGAGTAAAAATATCATTACGCACAGAATTTATTGCAATTAAAAAGATAAACATACAAGCACTAAAAATAATATTACCTTTAAAATTTCTAAAAACATATAAATCTTTTATTAATAAACCTTTAATCGTGTTCATAATTATTCTCCCTTCACTAGTATGAGCATCATTTCTTCTAAAGTTGGTTTTCTAACAGTCAACTTTGAATATTTCTTTTGAAATTCATCTTTCGGATTTACTAAAATATAACATTCATTTTTATATTTTAAACATTTTAAATAATCTTCTTTTTTTATTTTAGTTAAATTATCCTCTAATAATTCAACAATACCATATGCATTATCTATTTCTTTCTTAGGAACATCTAATATAATATGACCTTCATTAATAAAGATTATTTCATCCGCCAAATGTTCTAAATCACTAGTTATATGGGTAGTCATTAAAATAGAATTTTCTTTATTACTGACAAAATTATTAAATAGTTCAATTATTTCATAACGAAATATGGGATCTAACCCATTAGTAGGTTCATCTAAAATTAATAATTTAGGTTCATGAGCTATGGCACATAATACTTTTATTTTCATTTTCATGCCACTAGAAAATTCTTTTAAAGGTTTATTACAAGGTATTTTAAATTTTTTTATCATATTATAATATAATTTTTCATTCCAATTATGATAAAAGTTTTTCATAAGTTTATTTATATCATTAACATTTAAAATAGAAGAAAAGAAACTATCATCTAAAACTATGCCTATTTGTTCTCGTTCTTCTTTAGTTAAATCTACATTATCTTTTCCAAATATTTTGATACTACCTTTATCATAAGTCATTAGATTTAATATAGCTTTAATAGTTGTTGTTTTCCCACTGCCGTTTTCCCCTATAAGGCCAATAATCTTTCCCTTAGGTAATTTTATATTAATTTGATTCAACTTAAAATCGGGATATTTTTTTGTTAAATTTACAACCTCTAAATTATATTCCATTATTTTATCACCTATTAAAAGTATAACATAAAAATTATCATAATTTTAAAAATTGTAGTATAATAATATTAAGTCGCAGATATAGTTTAATGGTAAAATATGAGCTTCCCAAGCTTAAGTTACGAGTTCGATTCTCGCTATCTGCTCCAATGACGAATCTGTTCGAACTTTTCGGACATTGATATATAGAAATCAATCGAAAGATTG
>CANPYA010000036.1 GCA_947587565.1 uncultured Bacilli bacterium
GAATATAAAAAGACCTTAACATACATAATAAGTAAAGGAAATAATGGAACATTAAATGTTGATTTTGATATAGTAAATAGAGATGTAGTACAAAATGATATAGCAGGAAAAAATATAATCATAACCTTAAGAAATAGTAATTTACAATGTGAAGTAAGTGGAAGAAAGGTATATGCTGATTTAAATAGTTCATATACATATCGTTCAAGTGCATATAAAAATAAAATAGTAAGTGCATCATTTGTGGATTATGTACCTAGTGAAGAAGAATTAACACAAAAAGTAGTATATTGGGATTTAACAGATAGAACATCACATAACGGATACATTACACCATCAAATAGTGTAATAGGATGGTTAGAATCAACAGAAGAAAATCCTGAACAATACAATTTATATATAGGTTCAAAAGATAGTATATATGCAACTGATTTATCTAGTGCTTTTTATGATATGTCTAATTTAAAAGAAATCGACTTTGGTAGTTTAAACACAAGTGAAACAACCCAAATGATTTTGATGTTTTATGGATATAAAGGAACCACCTTAGATTTAAGTACCTTTGATACATCCAAAGTAACCAATATGAGTGATATGTTTGTTAGTTCAAGTGCAAATATAATATTCCCTTCAAATTTTGGTTCAACAGCAACCACTATGAGTCATATGTTTCAAGAATATCAAGGAATTGAATTAGATTTAAGAAATTTTGATACATCAAAAGTAACCAATATGAGTTATATGTTTTCTAGTGATTCATATGGAAAAAATAGATTAATTGCAACAATAAAATTTCCCCAAAATTTTGGGTCCTCAGCAACTAGTATGGATTATATGTTTAGAGGATATAATGGAACCAGTTTAGATTTAAGCACATTTGATACATCCAAAGTAACCAATATGAGTGATATGTTTTCTTCATCAAGTGCGAATATAATATTTCCTTCAAACTTTGGTTCATCAGCAACCAATATGAATTCTATGTTTTATGGATATAAAGGAACCACCTTAGATTTAAGCAATTTTGATACATCCAAAGTAACCGATATGAGTTATATGTTTAGTGGATGTAGTAATTTAACCACATTAGATTTAAGTAGTTTTACATTTAATAGTGTAACTGGTATATATAATTCATTCGGTGGTGTTCAAGAATCTTGTCAAGTCAATATAAATAAAAATCAACAAACAGCCTTTGAAGAAAAATTCTCTTTAAATGGAAATTCTGAACAAGGTTCAAGAACATTCACTCCAACATATGTCGATTAATTTTAAACATTATGAGATTATTCTTATAATGTTTTTTGATGGTTGGCAGTTTAAATGGCAGTTTGATTGGCAGTTTAAAAACTTTTAACAAATAAAAATATCAAAAATATGTATAAAAATCTTAATTTTATGCCATAAAAAATGTAGGAGAATTGATTATGGCTAAATATAAAGTAGATATAACGGGACTTAATACTAATGAGATAAAAGTCTTAAATAATGAAGAAACAATGGAGTTATTTAAGAGATATCAAGAAGGAGATTTACAAGCTAAAGAAGAATTAATTAATGGTAATTTAAAATTAGTTTTATCAATCATTAAAAAATTTATTAATACGAAATATAATATGGATGATTTATTTCAAGTGGGAGTAATTGGTTTAATTAAAGCTATTGATAATTTTGATATTTCTTTAGGGTTAAGACTATCAACCTATGCCGTACCTCTAATAATCGGGGAAGTCAAAAGATTTATTCGGGATAATACTTCCGTAAGAGTTAGTCGGAGTGTTAAAGATATGGCTTATAAAATTATTAAGTTTCAAGATGAATATTTAAGTATCCATGGGGAAATGCCAAGAACTAGTGTAACTGCCAAAGCCTTAGGTATTGATGAATATGAAATAAGTTATGCCTTAGATTCTTTGAAAGATCCCATGAGTATTTTTGAACCAATATATAATGATGGGGGAGATACCATATATTTATCTGATCAAATCGCTGATATTAAAGAAAAAAATTCCGATAAAGATATGTTAATTTCTTTAAGAAAAGCCTTACAAAAGATTAAAGGAAGAGAGAAAGATATTTTAATAAATCGGTTTATTATTGGGAAAACCCAAATGGAAATTGCCGAATCTTTAGGAATTAGTCAAGCGCAAGTATCGAGACTAGAAAAAACAGCGATTGAAAGAGTACGGAAATTAATTATTTAAGCATATAATTTAACAAGGTGAAGTTATGCTTTTAAGTGATTTACAGACTAAAGATGTTATTAATATAAAAAATGGTAATAATTTAGGAAGAATTATTGATGCAAAAATAGATAATACGGGAAAAATTATTTATTTTGTTTCGGAAGATCGTAAATTCTTAAGAAAAGTAGCGAGAAGTGGGGAATCTTCTTTTGACTTTGATAAAATTAAAAAAATTGGGGAAGATGTTATCTTAGTAGATTTATGAGAGTGCAAAATATAAAAGAATATGGTATAATTAAAAAGTGATTTGTTATGAACAAAAAAATCTTAATTATAACTATTCTTTTTTTAATTATTGATTTAGTTAGCAAAATAATTGTAGATAAATTAATGGCTTTAGAAGAAAGTATTAGAGTAATAAAGCATTTTTTTAGAATAACAAAAGTGTATAATTATGGGGCTTCTTGGAGTATTTTAAATGGTGCGAGAATATTATTTCTTATTTTAGCAATTGTTATTTTAATTGTTTTATATTTTTACCACAAAAGATTTAAAGAAAATACTCGAAATAATTTCGCTTTTGGTTTAGTTTATGCCGGTATTTTAGGTAATTTTTGTAATCGTTTAATTTATGGTTATGTCATTGATTTTTTAGATTTTAATATTTTTGGTTATAATTATCCCATCTTTAATTTAGCGGATACTTTTATTGTAATTGGGGTTATTCTTTTAATTATAGCCATCATAAAAAAGGAAGATGAATATGCAGTTAATAGTTGATGAAGAAAATGTCAGAATTGATAAATATTTAAGTACGAAAGTAGATTATAGTAGGGAACTTATAACTAAAATGCTTAATGATGGGTATGTTTTAGTTAATGGTAAGATTGTTAAACCTAGTTATAAAACAAAATTAAATGATACTGTCGATATTGATGAAAGTTATAAAGTTCAAAGTGATGTAACACCCGAAGACATGCCCCTTAATATTGTCTATGAAGATGATGATATAATGGTAATTGATAAACCGAGTGGTTTAGTAGTCCATCCCGGAAGTGGAAACTTTGAACATACTTTAGTTAATGCTTTAAAATATCATACGGATAAATTAAGTGATGTTGGGGGAAGTGAACGGGTAGGAATAGTTCATCGTTTAGATAAAGATACCTCGGGGTTAATGCTCGTTGCGAAATCCAATAAAGCTCATGAAATTCTAGCGGATGATTTTAAACATAAAAGAGTCTACCGCGAGTATTATGCGCTTTTAGTAGGTAACTTCCCAAGTCAAACGGCCTTTATCGATGCACCAATTAAAAGGAGTAAAGAAAATTATAATAAAATGGCGGTGATGGAAGGTGGTAAGGCGGCCCGAACTAATTTAAAAGTTTTAAAAAGATATAGAGATTATACTTTAGTAAGTTTAGTTTTAGAAACGGGAAGAACTCATCAAATAAGAGTTCATATGGCTTACATTGGTTATCCAGTCTTTAATGATCCCGTGTATGGAAATAAAAACGCTACCGAATTTGGGCAATTCTTACATTCGAAAATTTTAAAGTTTACGCACCCAATTACTCACGAAAAAATGGAGTTTGAAAGTAAACTCCCCGCATATTTCCAAGAATTTTTAGATAACTTAGATAAGGACTAAAATATTACTAAAAGTAAATACAGTAAAGACAAAATAAGGTAGGCTTAAAAGTTGAAAATGACCGAAACAATCTCTTATCTTTCTAATAAGAAGGAAAGATGCTATCATCAAAGTTAAACTAATTAAAATACTTAATAGTAAATGACTGTTATAACTAAAAATAATTGATAATAAAAAGATTAAAATATAGTTAAGACAGAGAAGAAAAGTTAAGTTATTATCGAGTAAATCATACCAAACAATCTTACATATAGGTATGGTTATATAAAGTATAACTGCAATATAAAAAATAAAAAATAAATTCATATATTCACCCTTTACTAATATTATGAAAAGGGCTAAAATATTATTACAAGGAGGCATTATGCAAGCATTAATTGATGAAAAAGATGAATTAACCATGAGTTTAGTCCATTATTTCGTTACAAAAGAAGATTATACCCCAATAAATGTCCAAGGGGCTAAAAATGAAATATGGCTAGAAAACTTAAATGGTCCTTATAAAATAGTGAGAATTAATTCAAAGTATATTCATAATGATGAACAATATAAAATGGATATCTTTAAAATGAATTATGTTGTTAAACAAATTAAAAGAAAAACTTTATCTTTTAAAATGAATGTTTTAAATATCTGTTTAGATTTGGGTTCCTCTGTTAAGTTAGATGAAAATATAAATAAAAATATTAATACGGTTGATTTAACGAATACTTTAGATGTTAAGAAAAATAAAATATTGTGTGGCATATTTCCCAATATTACGACGGAAGAATTTAAGAAAAATAAAAGTTTTGATGAAATTATTAAATCAACCGAAGATATTAATTTAAAGACCGCCACCGAAAATGCGAAATATGAAAATATATTTAAACCAAAAAAGATAATAGCGGTTAAAATAGTGATTGCGTTATGTGTTTTAATGTATATTGTTACTCTTATCTATGGTAGTTATTTAAGTGATAATTCTACATATGGATTTAATTTAGCTTTAGTAATACTTGGTGCCAATAATACGGCCTTATTTAAAACCGGAGAATACTATCGGATTTTAACATCGATATTCTTACATGGTAGTTTATGGCATTTAGCAGTTAATATGTATTCTTTATGGATTATTGGTAATCAAGTGGAAAACTTTGTTGGTAAATTTAAATTCTTAGCTATTTATTTAATGAGTGGTTTAATGGGTAGTTTATTTAGTTTAATCTTCTTAGGCAATAGTATGTCTATTGGGGCGAGTGGTGCTATCTTTGGTTTAATGGGTTGTCTTTTATACTTTGGCTATCATTATCGGCTTTATTTATCCAGTACTTTAACTAGACAAATTATTCCCATTATCGTTTTAAATTTAGCTTTAGGTTTTATGGTTAATGGGATTGATAATGCCGCTCATATTGGTGGTTTAATCGGTGGTTATCTTGCGACCATGATTGTCGGTTTAAAATATAAAAGTACGAAATCCGAAACCATTAATGGTGCCATTGTATATGTCCTTTTAATAATCTTTATTATTTATACAATATTTAATTTAATATGATATTAGCCCTTTCACTTTAAGAAATTTCGCATATCTTATGAGTGAAGGGGATTTTTAATGAGTGTTAAGAAAATAGTAGTTAAAGAACCCGTTTTAAAAAAAGGGGAACATTATTTAACGAGCGATTATAAAACAAGAGACACTAGAAGTAGTCATAATGGCATGGATATGATTGGAAAAAACAAAAGTATTGATGATGTTATTGCGATAAGTGATGGGATAGTTATTACAAGTACCTATTCATCTAGTGCGGGTTATTATGTTGAAATACAACATGAAAATAATTATATTTCAAGGTATTTACATCTGAAAAAAGGTTCCCTTAAAGTTAAAAAAGGTGATAAAATAACCAAAGGAACAATTCTAGGAACTATGGGAAATACGGGAAATAGTAATGGTGCTCACTTACACTTTGCTATATATAATGCTAAAAGAACGCCTTTAGACCCTCTTCCATACCTCCTTGGTGATAAAAACTTTTCCACAAACCAAGATAATACTTTTCAAGAATTTGTCAAAAATATTCAAAATTCACTCGGTGCCAAAGTTGATGGTATTCCAGGGCCAGAGACTTTAAAGAAAACCATTACGATATCAGCTAAAGTTAATCGAAAACATAAAGTAGTTAAATACTTACAAGAATATTTAAATTATTTAGGATATTCAAGTATTGGAACTCCTGATGGTATAGCGGGGCCAAAATTTACAAAGGCTATAAAAGAATATCAAAAAGATCATAATTGTGTCGTTGATGGTGTAATTACAAAACAAAATAAAACTTGGAAAAATTTACTCAAATTACTTTGATTACTTATAAATAGTGGTTTAAGACCACTATTTTTTTGGGTCATTTGACAGATAGTGGATAATTTGTTAAAATAATAACCATTCAAAGAAAGGGGTAGATTATGAATCAAAAAGATCGAAAATTAAAATGTTTAAAAGAAGAAAAAAGAAATGTTATTATTAATATTGCTTTATGTGGCGTAGTAGGTTTAGGAGTTCCACTTATAAATAATTTTACCATGTCTTTTTCTATTGGAGCATCTAGAATAGTTTTTTTAATTAGTGCTTTAGTTGGTTTAATACAAGGTTATAGATTACCTACAATTAATCAGGATATATTTGATGCAACTTATGATTTAGATGACGAAAACGCTGAAGAACCAGAAGAATTAAAAATAATTAGAGATGAAATGCAAAGATTAGAAGAACAAGAAATGATAGAAGAGATTGTAGAAGAACAAAATTATGAAGTAGATGACATTGTTAATGAAGTAAAACAATTTGATTCTATAGATGACTTAAATGGATGGCGGACTTTTATACCTACAACATATAATGATGAAAACATTTTATTAGAAGTCGAAACTAAAGGTCAAAGTAGGACTTTAAAAAGAAAATAAATAGTGGTTAAATAAAAATCACTATTTTATTTTGGTATATCAATGGTTATTTTTTCTTTTATCTTTTTCATTTTATCTTCAATATCTTTTTTAATATTAATATCAAACTTAGGATGCTTTTCAATTAAATTTTTATAATAATTAACTTTATCTAAATCTCCTTTTTTATAATAAATAGTTAATAATTCTAAAAGAGAGCTGATTAAATTGCTAGATTTTTCAAAATAGAGAATGGCTTTATCTTCATCTTTTAAAGTATTACTTTCTAAGTCGCCATTTAAATAATAATATTTGGCTAAATTATAATATGCCCAAGGAGTAGTTTCTTTATAAGTACTAGTTAAGGCTTTTTCATAGTATAATAATGCTTCTTTGGTTTTACCGTGTTTTCTTTTAAATTCCCCAATTTTATTACAAGCATAACTTTCATTTAAATTAGCACTTTTTAAATAATATTCGTATGCTTTATCTAAATCATTATTATCTTCATAATATTTTCCTAAATTATTAAAAGCATAGGCATAATTTTTGCTCGCTGCTTCTTCAAAATAACTAAGTGCTTTATTTAAATCTTTTTTAACCCCATAACCATTTTTATAACAAATTCCTAAAGCATTAAGGGCCGCCGTACTCCCTAAATCTTTCCCTTTTTGAAAATATTCTAAGGCTTTTTTATAATCGTTATTACCTATTTGATGATTAATAATCATATTACCAAGCATAAAACAAGAAGTGGGATGGTTATGAACTTCTCCAATTTTAAAATATTCATAAGCTTTATCATATCTAGGAGTCCCCGTAAATTCACCACGATATTCCATAATACCTAAATGATAAGCGGCATAAGGATTACCTAATGATGCCATATTAATTAATGAATGACTAAAACTAATACCTTCACTTAATTCAAGTAAAATAAAATCTTGTAAATCATTAACGGAAATATCCGTATTTTGCAAAAGAGTCGCAATCGTATTTTTAACTCTTTCATCTTCATATAAAGGTTGTTTTTTCTCTAATATAGCATAAAATAACATTTCAATAAATAAAGCATAATAATTATTTTCCTTTAATAATTCTTTAAATCTATTTAAAGTTTCTTTGGTAACATAAAAATCATTTTTACTAATATTATATAAATTATTAACAATGTTTTTTAAGTAAGTATTTTCATTAATTAATTTAATATTGGTAATATCATAAATAGTTCCTTCAACAATAGTTAAAATATTATCTAAAATAGGAGTAAAAATATTTGGGTCATTTTGATATTTCTTTTTTAAATTAATCATTATTTGTTTATAGTCATTACCAATACTTCTTGAACCAATACAATAATTATTAACAGTTGATTCATTAATGTAATCTAAATTAAAGAGAGCACAAAAAACTTCACTTTGAATTGCCGAAGATTTATTCTTGCTTTCTTCTTTAATAATATTAATAATATTTCCAATAGCTAAATGACTATAATTATCATTTAATTTTATATACTTTCTTTTCATATTAAATATTATACCATAAAGTGAATAATATGTGAGTGAAAATTAAAAATAGTGAATAGTTATGTTTATGAATAATAAAAATATCTATAATATAATTTTTAGTAGGAGGAAGTATGAAGAAAGTTTTTAAAAATTATCTAAGCACCATTGTGTTACTCGGAGCCATTATTATCGGCGCCATTGTGGGTCTTATTTTTAAGGAAGATGCCGCGGTGTTAAAACCTTTAGGAGATATTTTCTTAAATTTAATGTTTGTTGTTATTGTACCACTTATCTTTTTAACAATTACAACAGCCATTATTAAGATGAAGAGTCCGAAAAGATTAGGCAAAATTATGAGCCGAATTGCGATTGCTTTTGTCATTATGTCAGTAGTATCCGCATTAATCGGGGTCGTAGCTACTAAAATAAAATTAGTTGATGGCAGTGACACTAATAATATTTTAGAATTACTTGATGAAAGTACCGAAATTGATACGGAAGTAAATGTTTTAGAAAGAACAACTAGTTTATTAACCGTAAGTGACTTTAATCAATTAATTAGTAAAGATAATATTATTGCCCTTTTAGTATTTGCGATTATCTTTGGTTTAGCTACTAGAATGAGTAAAGAAAAAGGAGAGGAAGTTGCCAAAATATTATATGGTCTTAATGATATTGTTTTAAATATTGTTAAAATCATTATGTATTATGCACCGATTGGTTTAGGTTGTTACTTTGCCGCTTTAATTGGTACATATGGTCAAAGTATTGCGGTCGGCTTCTTGAAAACATTTATTATTTACACTGTAGTCTGTATTTTAGTCTATGTTGTTTTATATTCATTATATGCTTTAATTGCTGGTGGTAAAAAAGGTTTAAAATCTTATTGGTTACATATTTTAAATCCTACCGCAACTGCTTTAGCTACTTGTTCATCTGCTGCTTGTATTCCGGTAAATGTTCAAGCTGTAACGGATATGGGTGTTTCTAAAGATATTGCAAATGCGGTTGTGCCAATGGGAACCAGTTTTCATAAAGATGGATCAGTTATCGGTAGTGTATTCAAAATAATGTTCTTAGTATATTTATTTAATACAAGTCCTAGTATTTGGACTGTTCTAGGAGTATCACTTGTTGCTACCTTGTTAATTACAGCGGTTCCAGTTGGTGGCGGAACAATTTCAGAAATGTTCATTTTAACATTAATGGGCTTCCCAGCCGCGGCTTTACCAATATTAACAATTATTGCGACAGTTATTGATGCCCCAGCAACAGTCTTAAATGTTGTTGGTGATACTGCATCTTCAATGTTAGTAGGTCGCATGGTCGATGGTAAAAATTTCTTAGATAATAAAAAACACAAAGATGAAGAGTAAAAAGACTCTTCTTTTTTTATTTAATATTTGATAAAATAAAGGCAGTTTGGAAGTGATTATATGATTTATTTAGATTATAGTGCGACAACTCCAGTGAATAAAGAAGTTTTAGAAAGTTTTAATAAAGCTTCACTAGATTTTGTCGGTAATGCCAATTCTTTACATAAATTAGGTTTAAATGCGAGTAAATTAATTGAAAATGCGACGGAACAAATAAAAAAAATTTTAGATATTCCAGAAAAAGAAATAGTTTATACGAGTAGTTCTAGTGAATCCAATAATTTAGCTATTAAAGGGGTAGCTTTAAAATATCAAAAAAGATGTAAACATATTATTACGACTAACTTTGAACATTCGTCAGTTTATGGAGCTTTAGATTATTTAAAGACTTTAGGTTTTGAAATATCTTATGTACCATGTGACGAGAGTGGTTTAATAAATATAGATGAATTAAAAAAATTAATTCGAGATGATACTATATTAGTAATAACTAATCATATTAATAGTGAACTAGGACTTATCCAACCTGTTGAAGAAATTGGCAAGTTTTTAAAGAAAGAAACTAATTGTTTTTACTTTGTTGATTTAACTCAAAGTGTTGGTAAATTAAAAATAAATTTAGATAATATTGATTTGGCTACTTTTTCGGCGCATAAAATATATGGTTTAAAAGGGATAAGTGTCTTAATTAAAAATAAGAATGTAATGTTAGAGCCATTAATTCATGGGGGAAAATCCACAACAGAATACCGAAGTGGTACCCCAGCCCATCCTTTGATTGCTTCTATCTCTAAAGCCTTAAGACTTGCTTGTACTAACTTAGAAGAAAAATATCAATATGTAGAAGAGTTAAATAATTATTTAAAAGAAAACTTAAAAAAATATCCAGATGTTTATATTAATAGTAATGAATATTGTATTCCATATGTTTTAAATATCAGTGTGGTAGGAATTAAAGCCGAAACTTTTATGCATGCTTTAGAAAGTTATGATGTTTATGTTTCAACGAAATCTGCTTGTAGTGATGAAGATGCCTTAAGTGAAAGTGTACTTGCATTAACTCACGATAAAGAAAGAGCAAGATCAAGTATTAGAATCAGTTTATCTTATTTAACAACTAAAGAAGAATTAGATAAATTTTTAGATATTTTTAAGAAATGTTATGAACAGTTAAAATTAAAATAATTTAGGCTTTTTAACTTTTCAACATTTTTTCTTTCACATAATTTATAATGGGAGGGAAAAATGAATAACGTTGAAAGAGCACGATGCATCATTGAACAATTTAATAGAAATTATATACCTACTGGATGTTGTTGTGTAGCTCAAAATAATGTTGTTCCAGGAAATATGACATTACAAATTGGTACAGTAACTACCGGAGCACCAGGAAGTGCAGCAGCGGCAAGTATTACTGGGACTGCTCCAAATTTCTTTTTAAATTTAACGATTCCACAAGGAATTACTGGCCCGACTGGCCCTCAAGGTGCAACTGGTCCGACTGGCCCAACTGGATTACAAGGAGAAACTGGTTTAACAGGACCTACAGGATTACAAGGTGAAATCGGTCCAACAGGTCCAACAGGTCCACAAGGCGAAACTGGCCCAACTGGTTCAACTGGATTACAAGGTGAAACCGGTTTAACAGGACCTACAGGCTTACAA